>CAIYPG010000081.1 GCA_903928055.1 uncultured beta proteobacterium
GCGTGGTTCCGCTGCAATTTAAAGGAAACGACTCTGCCCAATCCCTCGGCATTCACGGTGACGAGGAATTCGACATACTCGGACTGGAGAATTTCAAGCCACAACAGGATGTCACCCTGGTAATCAAGCGCTCCGATGGATCGCGCCAGGAAGTCCGGGTATTGCTGCGTATCGATACGGCAATTGAGGTGGACTACTATCTGCACGGCGGCATCATGCCTTACGTGCTGAGAGAATTGCTCTCAAAAGCTGCATGATCTACTGACTTTTCCCGGCTCGATCAAACTCACGAATACTTCGTGTGAATTTCGGGCCGGGATCTAAGCCATCCCATTCGACTGGGCACAAATCGGTTTTCTTCGGTGACGGCAGGCCCTGTACTTGGTTCCGAGCCCTATATGACGTCCCCAATGGCCGCCGACACAGCAATCCACTTGCCTCGGAAATTTGACTTCCGGCTACACGCTAATATGTACTTGCTTGGGCGTAGTTTTCAAAGCGAGTGAATTGGCCGATGAAAGTGAGGTCGACGGTTCCGATTGGGCCATTGCGCTGCTTGCTGATGATGATTTCCGCCTTGCCTTTGTCGGCGGTATCTGGGTTGTAGACTTCATCACGATAGATGAAGAGAATAAGATCTGCATCTTGCTCAATGGCGCCTGACTCCCGGAGGTCAGACATGATTGGCCGCTTGTTCGGCCGCTGCTCCAGTCCGCGATTCAGCTGCGACAACGCAACAACAGGAACTCTCAGCTCCTTGGCCAGTGCCTTCAGGGAGCGGGATATTTCGGATATCTCGGTAGCACGATTCTCCCCCTGATTGCTGGCCTGCATTAGCTGCAGGTAATCAACGACGACAAGCCCGAGCCTTCCATATTGGCGGTGCAGGCGCCTTGCGCGCGCTCTTAGCTCCAGCGCATTCAGCGCGGGAGTTTCATCAATATGGATCGGTGCATCGTGAAGCTTTCCGACAGCATTGGTAAGCTTGTTCCAATCTTCATCCGTGAGCCGTCCTGTGCGCAACTTGTGCTGGTCTAGGCGTCCAAGCGACCCCAACAAGCGCGTCGCCAGCTGAGTCCCCGCCATTTCCATGCTGAACACTGCTACAGGCAGGCGATTTTCAACTGCAACATGCTCAGCAATATTGAGTGCAAACGCGGTTTTTCCCATGGACGGTCGACCGGCCACGATGATGAGATCACCTTCCTGCATCCCGGAAGTGCGCTCATCCAGATCGTGGTATCCAGTTGGCACACCTGTTACGTTTGAGGGATTGTCGCGGTGATAGAGCATGTCGATCCGCTCCATGACCTGCGTAAGCAGCGGCTGAATCTCGATAAATCCTTGACGTCCTCGCGATCCTGCCTCGGCTATTTGCAAAACCTTGGATTCTGCTTCATCCAGAATCTGCCCTACATCCTTCCCCATGGGATTCAACGCTGTGTCGGCGATATCCGTGCCAACCTCGACAAGCTTACGCATGACGGCACGTTCGCGAACGATTTCCGCATAACGCCTTATGTTGTGAGCCGAGGGCGTGGATTGTGCCAAGGCGCCCAAGTAGGCTAAGCCCCCCGTCTTGTCTTTGTCCTCACTTCCTTTTATCGACTCATCAACCGTGACGACATCGGCAGGCTTCCCCATTTGAATGAGACGCGAGATATGTCGATAAATGCGCCGGTGATCATCTCGATAAAAGTCAGACTCGGCAAACACGTCGCCAATCCGATCAAAAGCACTGTTGTCGAGCAACAGGCCGCCGAGCACAGATTGCTCGGCCTCCACTGAATGTGGCGGAACCTTCAAAGTCAGAAGTTGTGCGTCGCTTCCCGACTGGGGATAGGAATTCATCTCAACTCGATTCTATCAGGCAGTAAAAAACAAAATGGCCCGCTTGCGCGAGCCATTTGTCTCGAGATGAGGGCAACATGGCAGACGCCTAGCCTGTTGCAAACTGCATTACTGCTGCGTCTCACCAAGCACGGAAACCTTGATCTGTACCACGACATCCGTATGCAGAGCCACGGACACTTCGTGATCACCAACCTGCTTTAATGGGCCTTGCGGTAACCGTATATTGGCCCTCTCGACCTCAATTCCCTGGGCCTTGAGCGCATCAGCGATGTCCACGGTTGTAACAGAGCCAAACAAACGCCCGTCAACACCGGATTTTTGCGTAATTTGCAACAATAGTCCGTCGATCTTCGCGCCTTTTTCCTGTGCAGCCACGAGCGCGACGGCTTGGGCTGCTTCCAGTTCGGCACGACGTTTTTCAAATTCGGCAAGGCTGGCTGGCGTTGCTCGCTTCGCCTTTCCCTGAGGAATCAAGAAATTCCTTGCATAGCCGTCTTTAACCTTTACAACATCTCCCAAACCGCCCAGGTTGATTACTTTTTCAAGAAGAATGATCTGCATGTCACTTCCTTATTAGTGCAGGTCTGTGTATGGAAGCAGTGCAAGATACCTTGCACGCTTGATGGCGTCCGACAACTGGCGCTGATAGTGCGTCTTGGTTCCGGTAATCCGTGCGGGAATGATCTTTCCATTCTCGTTGATAAAATCTTTCAGAACATCGACGTCTTTGTAATCAATCCACTCAACTTTTTCGACCGTGAATCGGCAGAATTTACGGCGCTTGAACAGCGCGCCTTTGCCTTTGTTGTCACGCTTGTTAAACTTGCCTTTGCCTTTGCCCTTGCTGGGCCCGCGTCCATACGTCGCCATAATCCTTATCTCCTAAACCTAGTTCCTGAATTCGATGTGCGTGGCATGCAATACCAGACGAGCGCTACCACGATTTTTCCTGTCAAAAAAGCCCTGTACCATCAGTTCCGCACCCAGTTTCAGACTGGCAAGCAATCGTGCTTCCCTTTCGAAGGCGATCGCATCAATCTCGCAACTGATATGACGTGATGCGCCGGCTTCTTGCTGGGTTGACTCGTGCATGATGCGGAATTGAACCACTGGAACACCGCTTGGGGTATATCTAAGCGCATCCAATTCTGCCAGCACGCCGGAAATTTCAATCCGGTTAGCGTCGACCAAGAACTTATCCCTGAACCGGGACCTCTGCAGGTTTTTCAGCAGGGCGCTCCGAACGATCTCCTCTTTCGAGCACAGACTTGGACTTTTCTTCTTTCATCATCGGTGAAGGAGTAGTCCACGCACGCTCCATTTTAACGATCAGATGACGCAATACCGCGTCATTGAACTTGAATGCGTGCTCCAACTCGGCCAGGGTCTCCTGATCGCACTCGATATTCATCAGAACGTAATGCGCCTTGTGCATTTTCTGGATCAGAAATGCCATCTGACGGCGTCCCCAGTCTTCGAGTCGATGAACTTTCCCGTTTTTGGCAGTCACAATCGAGCGATATCGCTCGATCATTGCCGGAACTTGTTCGCTCTGATCCGGATGGAC
>CAIYPG010000082.1 GCA_903928055.1 uncultured beta proteobacterium
CCCACGTTGATCACTCCTGCACACCCCGTCGAAAAACCCAACAGGATAGGTGCATTGCGTGGCCCAGTTTTCAGCGTGAATTACCGCCTAAATGGCTCAGCTTTCAACGTGAATCAACACTTATACCTTCGTGCGGACCGGCGAACTGATCGGCGCACGCTGGCAGGAATTCGACCTGGCCAAGGCAGAATGGCGCGTACCTGCCGAGCGGACCAAAAGCCGGCGTGAGCATCTAGTGCCCCTGTCGCTGCACATCTGCCGCACATTGGCACTCAGGACCTCGAAACGGGACATGGCAAGCTGTCCGCACAACTCGACCTGCGGCAGCCTGCAGACATCGAGAAGTTGCGCGGCCTGGTGCGTGAAGCCGACAATTTCTGCCAGGGCTATCGCCCCGGCACGATCGCATCGCGCGGATACTCGCCGGATGAGCTGGCCAAGCTTCGCCCCGGCATCATCGCGGTCAGCCTTTCCGCCTTCAGCCATGCCGGCCCCTGGTCCGGACGGCGCGGCTTTGATACGGCTGTGCAGGCAGTCAGCGGCGTCGCCTGGCGCCAGGGCTTGTTGTTTCCGGTTGGCCAGCCCGGCCCCCAGTTCTATCCCGTTTCGGCCGTGGATTATCTGGCCGGACACCTTCTGGCTGTCGGCACTCTGGTGGCACTCAAGCGACGCGCCGAACAAGGTGGAAGCTGGCTGGTCAGAACGTCCCTGGCGCAGGTCGGCAAGTGGCTGGTCGACCAGGGCGAGGTTCCGGAGAGCGAATTGAAAGGCATTGCGCCCGAATTCACGCCGGAAGAACTCGCGAGCTGGATGACGACGACACAAAGTCCGGCCGGGGTGCTGCGTCACTTCAGCCCCATCCTGCACCTTTCCGAAACGCCGCCACGCTGGGACAGGCCGTCCGTGCCACTGGGCTGTCACCAGCCCGTGTGGCCTGCTCGATGATAAGAGAGGACATCCGACACTGCGGATGGAACTGATCTGGGGGCAGCAATGAGCAGAGTCCGCCAGGAACAGGCTTGAAACAACCAATGAAATTGCGTCATGCAATCCGTTCGAAAATCGGCACACCCGCCCATCATCAAGTCTCGCACTCCAAGGCAGTTCCCCTTCGAAAATGGCATAATTGGCAGCCGTTTTCGCCTATTACAACAATGATCTGCCCTTGGGGAAGCTTGGGGATGGATCGCGGCGACGGCGCCTTCGGGAACTCTCTGCCGGGACTCTGGAAATGACCGCTTCGTCGCGCAACGCGCATCGCCCCGTTTATCGCCACAAGGATCTTGAGCGCCTGCTCAATCCGAAAAGCATCGCGATCTACGGCGCATCGCCGAATCCAAAGTCGTTCGGCGCCCGCACCATCGCCAATGCGGCGCGTTTCAATGGCCCGATCTACCGCATCAACTCCCGCTACGAAAAAATCGGTGACGATCCCTGCTTCCCCTCGATCAAGGCGCTGCCGCAAAGCCCCGACTGCGTGGTGCTGGCCGTGCCGCGCGAAGCCGTCGAGCCGGCGGTGCGCGAATGCGCCGAGGCGAAAGTCGGCGGCGTGGTGATCTTTGCATCGGGCTATGGCGAAACCGGCAAGCCCGAGCGCATGGCCGAGCAGGAACGCCTCACCGCGATTGCGCGCGAGACCGGGCTCAGGATCATGGGTCCCAACAGCATCGGCTTTGTCAATTTCAACCGCCAGGCCATGGTGTCGTTTGCCTCGGCCTCGCTGCTCGTCGACAAGCCCGCCGGTCCCGGCATCGGCATCGTGTCGCAATCGGGCGCCGTCGGTTTCGCACTTGGCCAGGCCGAGCGTCGCGGCACCTGCCTCAGCCATGTGCTCACGTTCGGTAATGGCTCCGACATCATCATGGCCGATGAAATCGCCTATCTCGCCGGAGACCCGGACTGCAAGGTCATCGCCTGCCTGTTCGAAGGCATGCCCGATCCCATGCAGTTGCTGGAAGCGGCCGAAATCGCCTGGAAGGCCGACAAGCCCCTCATCGTCTGCAAGCTCGCCGTCGGCCAGGAAGCGGCAACGGCTGCACTGTCCCACACCGGCTCCATGACCGGCTCGATGGAAAGCTGGAAGGCATTGTTCGAGCGCGGCGGCATCATTTCCGTGCCCAGCATCGAGCGCCTCCTCGAGACCGCGGCCTTCTTTGCCAAGGCACCGGCCCGTCCGATTTCGCGCGGCACCGCTTCAGTGGGCGCCTCTGGCGGCGCGCTGATCGCCGCCACCGACGCCGCCGAATTGCACGGCGTGCCAACGCCGCAGCCGCCCGAGGACATGAAGGAAAAACTGCGCCCCTACGTCCCGGAGTTCGGTTCGCTGCGCAACCCCTGCGACCTGACCGCAATGGCTTCGGGCGATGCCATCATCCTGCCCGCCGCGGTGAAGGAACTGCTGGCCGGGGACACCTACGGCATGGTGGTGCTGCCGCAGTCCAGCCTCAGCCAGGGCACGATCGATCGGCGCACCAACGCCGCGATGCACGTCGATACGTCGAAGAAGCTGTTGTGCGTGCCCATCTGTGGCGGCTGGAGCAACGGCCCGGGCATGGTGGAAGCCGAAGCCGATCCGCGCATTGCCCTGTTCAATTCGCTGGACCGCTGCTATGCCGCGATTGCCGCCTGGCACAAACGTGATGACCGGCGCATTTCACTCGAGAAGAACGGGCCGCGCAAACTGATCCGTGTTGCCCCCGCCGGTGCCAGGGATGCTGCCGCGAAGCTGATCAATGCGTCGAAGAACAAGACGCTCACCGAACGCGAAGCCAAGGAAGTGCTGGCCTGCTACGGCGTGCCGGTGGTCGGCGAGAAGCTGGTGCAGTCTGCCGCAGAAGCGATTGCGGCAGCGCAGTCGCTGGGTTTTCCCGTGGCGATGAAGGTCGAGTCACCCGCCATTCCGCACAAGACCGAGGCGGACGTCATCCGCCTGAACCTGAAAACCACCGAGGACGTGAAAGCCACCTATGAAACGGTGATGGCAAATGCTGCCAAGTACAACGCCAAGGCGAAAATCAACGGCGTGCTGGTGCAGCCCATGGCGCCCTCCGGGGCCGAAATCATGATCGGCGCCACGATCGATCCACAGTTCGGTCCGCTGATCGTCGCCGGCATCGGCGGCGTGATGGTGGAACTCATCAAGGACAGTACGCTTGAACTGGCACCGGTCACGAAGCTCGAAGCGCAGGCCATGCTGGCCCGCCTGAAAAGCCGGAAGGTGCTGGAGGGCTTTCGTGGTGCCGAGCCGGTGGACCGCGAACAACTCGCCGAAATCATCGTGCGCCTTGCCGAATTCGCCGACGATCAGAAGGACTTGATTGCCGAACTGGACGTAAATCCGCTGATCTGCGCCGGCAGCCGCATCCTCACGGTGGACGCGCTGATCGTGAAGAAAGATTGATACCGGCAACAACACCCATATCCATACTGATTACAATTATTTTAGAAATACTATCGG
Source organism: uncultured beta proteobacterium (assembly GCA_903928055.1). Taxonomy (GTDB): domain Bacteria; phylum Pseudomonadota; class Gammaproteobacteria; order Burkholderiales; family SG8-39; genus CAIYPG01. Next base: position 3,458 of record CAIYPG010000082.1, read on the forward strand.
ATTAACGACACTATTTTGAATTTGATCATTTTCTGGAACTGACACCATGACCGTCCCCAGTCGTACGAATTCGCGCCCCATCTACCGCCACAAGGATCTGAAACGCCTGTTCGATCCGCGCTCCATCGCCATCATCGGCGCCACGCCCAACCCCAAGGCCGTCGCCTCGGCGACCATCGGCCACCTTGACCATTACGACGGCAAGGTGTTCCGCATCAACGCCAAGTACGACAAGATCGGCGAACACCCCTGCTACCCCTCGGTGAAAGACCTGCCCGAGCCAGCCGACTGCGTGGTGATCTGCGTGCCCAAGGAAGCGGTTGAAGCGTCAGTGATCGAATGCGCCAAAGCCGGCGTCGGCGGCGTGGTGGTCTACGCCTCCGGCTATGCGGAACTCGGCAAGCCTGAACTCGTGGCCGAACAAAGGCGCCTGGGCGACATTGCGCGCGAAACGGGACTGCGCATCCTCGGCCCGAACTGCATCGGCTTTGCGAACTTCGCGCACGGCACCGCGGTGACCTTCACGCGCGGCGATGTGAAGTCAGATGAAATCATCACCAGCGGCATCGGCCTGGTCAGCCAGTCCGGTGCCCTTGCCTTCTCCATCGGCCAGGCCTCGCGCCGCGGCACGCGCTTGAGCTATGTGGTTGCAGGCGGCAACTCCTGCGACATCGGCGTACCCGACAGCATCGCCTACATGGCAGATGACCCCAGCGTGAAGTCCATCATGGTGGTCCTCGAAGGCATGGACGATCCGTCGCGCCTCATCGAAGCCGGCGACATCGCCTGGGCCGCGGGCAAACCCGTGGTGTTGTGCAAGCTGGGTGTGAGCAACCAGGGCGCCGAAGCCGCGCTGTCTCACTCCGGATCACTGGCTGGCTCCCCTGCCGCCTATCGCGCGCTGTTCGAGCGCTCCAACATCATTGTGGTGGAGGACCTCGAAGCGCTGACCGAGACGGCGTCGTTCTTTGCCAAGGCGCCGGCCCGACCCACGGGCGCGGGCGTGGGCGTCATGGCCGTCTCCGGCGGCGCCGCGGTGTTCGCCACCGACAAGGCGGAAAAATACGGCGCGCTAATGCCGCAGCCGCACGAGCACACCAGGAAGGCGCTGGAGGAGTTCATTCCCGACTTCGGCTCCACGCGCAACCCGGCCGACCTCACTGCCATGGCGGGACGCGATCCGAAGAACATTCCGGGTTCGGCGCGCGCGCTGGCCTTGGACGAACAGTACGCCGCCGTTGTCTGGCCGCAGACAAGCTGGAACCCGAACACTGCCAACGAGCTGATGCAGTTCGGTGGCGAATGCGAAGCGCTGGGCAAGATCGGCTGCGTGTCCTGGCTGGGCGGCTGGGTCGGAGCCCCCGGACTGGCGGAAGTGGAAGCCAGCCCCAAGGTCGCGTTCTTCCAGTCCACCGACCGCTGCCTCTTTGCACTCGCCGCCTGGCTGCAGCGCGATGCCAAGCGCGCGGACTTCGAAAAAAACGGCCCGCGCAAGCTGGTGCGCCTCTCGGCTCCTGACGCAAAGGACAAGGCTGCCAAACTGATCAATGCCTCGAAGAACGCCACGCTCACCGAGCGCGAAGCAAAGGAAGTGCTGGCCTGCTACGGCGTGCCGGTCGTGGGCGAGAAGCTGACCCAATCGGCTGACGAAGCGGTGCAGGCGGCAACCACCCTCGGAATGCCGGTGGCAATGAAGGTGGAATCACCCGACATCCCGCACAAGACCGAGGCCGGTGTCATTCGCCTGAACCTGAAGACCGCTGAAGAAGTGAAGGCCGCCTATGCCGCAGTGATGGCGAACGCGAACAAGTACAACGCCAAGGCGAAAATCAATGGCGTGCTGGTACAGCCCATGGCGCCTTCAGGCACCGAGATCATGGTGGGCGGCAAAGTCGATCCGCTGTTCGGACCGCTGATCATCACCGGCCTGGGCGGCGTCCTGGTGGAACTGCTCAAGGACACGACCGTGGAACTGGCCCCCATCACCACCGGCGAGGCGAAGGCCATGCTCGGCCGGCTGAAGGGCAAGGCGGCACTGGAAGGCTTCCGCGGCTCCGAGCCGGTGGATCAGGACAAGCTCGCCGATGTCATCGCGCGCCTCGCCGAGTTCCTCGCCGACCAGAAGGACCTTGTCGCCGAACTGGACGTCAATCCGCTGATCTGCGCCGGCAGCCGCATCGTTGCCGTCGATGCGCTGATCATCAAGAAGTAGCAGGACCAACACCGGTGGGGCCGCCCTGGCCCCGCCGGTCAGTTGCCCAGTTTTATCCCGAGTTTCTGCGACACGCCCACCCAGCGATCACGCTGAACAGCAAGGTATTTCCGGAAGTCATCCACTGAACCTCCGCCAACGTTGTCACCCAGGGCTTCAAATTTGGCAAGTACGTCCGGCTGCTTCGCGGCCTTGTTGAACTCGGCGTTCAGCATGTTGATCGGCGTTGCGGGCGTGCCGGCCGGTGCATGGATGCCAACCCATCCGTAGTACTCGAAATCCACACCCTGCTCGGAAAGCGAAGGCAAATCCGGCAGTTCCGAAATGCGGCCGCCGGTCGTGGCCAGCGCGCGTATCTTTCCTGCGGTAATGGCGTTCTTGAGATTGCGCACCGCCTGCACCGTAGTATCCAGCTCCCCGGATTCCATGGCGATGCCAATGGGCGCACTGCCCTTGTAGGGCACGAAAGTGACCTTCACGCCCATCTGGCTTTGCAGCAGTTCACCGGCCAGGCGATTGATGCCGCTCAGGCCGATCATGCCGTAGTTGAGCTTGCCCGGATTGGCCTTGGCGTAGGCAATGTATTCCTTGAGACTCTTCACCGGCAGGCCTGATTTGACGACCAGCACCAACGGATTCCTGCTCAGTTGATAGACCGGCGTGAAATCCTTCCAGCCATCGTAGGGCGGCTTCTCCTCCATGATCTCGGTGAGGATGAGGTTGGTGGAGGAGAACAACAGCGTATAGCCATCCGCCCCCGACCGGAGCACATAGTTCGCGGCAATCTGCCCATCCGCGCCCACCTTGAAATCCAGGACGATGGGCCATCGCGTATTGGCACTGATGGCGTTGGTGTGCAGGCGGAGGCCGACGTCCGTGCCGCCGGGTGAGTTGGGCGCCACGATGGTGATGGGCTTGGCCGGCCATGCGGAATTTGCCTGCGCCAGCGCAACCAGTGGCATTGCGCACAGCAATGCAGCAATCGAATTCAGGGCAACGGATGAATGACGCATGGCCTCTCCTCGTGCTGATTTCAGAGCGTGCCCAGAGCGCGTTTACATACCTGAGCACCGCGGAATTGTCATGGATTGGTATGGCATACTTACGTATACCATAAGCTTCCTCACAAATGCATGTGCGCGTGTCACCACTGCAAGCATCCGTGACACTTTGGTACCCTTTCGCCTTTCACTTCACTCAATCTCCATACAAAACAGAGCATCCGATGACCGTCACGCACCGTCCCGTCTACCGCCACGCCGAAATGAGCAGGCTGTTCAACCCGGCAAGCATCGCCGTCTACGGTGTGTCGCCCAATCCCACGTCCATGGGCGCCAAAGGCTTCAACAACATGAAGGGCTTCACCGGCCCGGTGTATGCGATCAACGCGAAGTATCAGGAAATGGGCGGACAACCCTGCTACCCCGACATCAAGTCCTGCCCGAGCGTTCCGGACGCCGTGCTGATTGCACTGCCACGCGTGGCAGTGGAGGCGACGGTGCTGGAATGCGCGATGGCCGGTGTGGGCGGCGTGGTCATCTTCGCCTCCGGCTACAACGAGACGGGGCTTCCCGAGCGCACGAAGGAACAGGATCGCCTTACCGCCATCGCGCGCGAAACCGGCATCAAGATCATTGGCCCCAACACCATGGGCATCGCCAATTTCGTGAAGGGTGGCATCCTCTCCTTCGTCAGCGGCGAGGTGCCGCGCGTGGCCACCGGCAAGCCCGGCATCGGCGTGATCAGCCAGTCGGGCGCCATGGGGTTCGGCCTGGCGCAGGGCGTGAACCTGGGCATCTCCATGAGCCACGTCATCACCATGGGCAACGCCAGCGACATCAACGTCAATGATGTCATCTCCTTCCTTGCCGACGATCCGGACTGCACCGCGATCGCCTGCCTGTTCGAAGGCATGACTGATCCCGAACAGATGCAGGAAGCAGGCGGCATCGCCTGGAAGGCGAACAAGCCGGTACTGATGTGCAAGATGGGCGTCAGCGATGAAGGCGCCGCCGCGGCGCTGTCGCACACCGGATCGCTGGCCGGATCGGAAGCGGCCTATCGTGCCGCTGCCGAGCGTGCCGGCATCATGATGCTGGACGACCTGGAGACGCTGCTGGAAACCACGGCCTTCTTCGCCAAGGCGCCGCGCCGCCCCAAGTCGCGCGGCGTGGCAGTGATGTCCTCCTCCGGCGGAGCCGGCATCATCTGCGCCGACGTCGCCTCGCGCCACGGCGTAAAGCTGCCGCAGCCGCCCGAAAGTGTGTGCGAAACGTTGAAACACATCATTCCGGATTTCGTAAAACCGAAGAACCCGCTGGACGTCACCGCCATGGTGAGCGCGCGCCTGGAACTCACCAAGGGCGCCTTCGAAGCGCTGGCCGGCTGCAAGGACTATGGCTTGCTCATCTACCCTACGGTGGGCGCCAACGCCGGTACCATCACCCGATTGCCCCATCTTTCCGAAATTGCCGGCCGCAACAAGGTGCCGGTCTGCCAGCCCATGCTGGGCGGCTGGAGCGGCGGCCCCGGCATCAAGGAAGCACAGCTTGATCCGAACATGGTGCCCTTCTCTTCCCTCGATGCCTGCTTTTCCGCCATCGCCGCCTGGCACAAGCGCGACGACAAACGCCTTGCGTGGGAGAAAGAAGGCCCTCGCAAGCTGGTGCGCGTTTCGCCGGTTGATGCGAAGAACAAGGCCGCGAAGCTGATCGCCGCCTCGAACAACGCCACACTGACCGAGCGCGAAGCCAAGGAAGTGCTGGCCTGCTATGGCGTTCCGGTGGTGGGTGAGAAACTCACGCAATCCGCCGCCGAGGCCGTTGTTGCGGCACAGTTGCTCGGACTCCCCAACGTAGCAATGGCCATGAAAGTCGAATCACCCGATATTCCACACAAGACCGAAGCCGGTGTCATTCGCCTCAACCTGAAGACCATCGATGATGTGAAAGCCGCGTACGACGCGGTAATGGCGAACGCGAACAAGTACAACGCCAGCGCGAAGATCAACGGCGTGCTGGTGCAGCCCATGGCCCCCTCGGGCACCGAGATCATGGTCGGCGCGAAGATCGATCCGGCTTTCGGTCCGCTGATCATCGCCGGCATTGGCGGCGTCATGGTGGAACTGCTGAAGGACACGCAGCTCGAACTCGCGCCGATCAACACGGGTGAAGCGCTGGCAATGCTTGGCAATCTCAAGAGCCAGGCCCTGCTCGCCGGGTTCCGCGGCTCCGAACCGGTGGACCGGGACAAGCTCGCGGACATCATCGTGCGCCTGTCCGAATTCGCCGATGACCAGCAGGACCTGATCGCCGAGCTTGATGTGAATCCGCTTATCTGCGCCGGCCGCAGTGACGTTGGAGGCATCGTTGCGGTGGATGCGCTGATTGTGAAGAAGTAATCCCCTCTTCCTTCTCCGTCCCTGGCGCGAAATAGGCCTACTCGCCTGCAATGCCTGCGGCCTTGATGACCGGGCCGAGCCGGGCAACTTCCGCCTTGATAATTGCCTCGAACTCCTCTGGTGTGCCGCCAGCCACTTCTGTTCCCGCCGCGATGAATCTTTCACGCGTCTCCTGTCTGTAAAGAAACTTCACGCTTTCTTGATTCAGGCGGGTGATGATGGACCGGGGCACTCGCGCGGGCGCGTGCAAGCCCTGCATGGTTGCCGACTGGTAAAAGGGGATGGCATCGGCCACCGCTGGCAGATCGGGCGCCAGTACGGAAGGCCGGAGACTGGTCACGCCAATGGGCCGCACTTTGCCTGCTTTCACCTGGGCAATGATGGTCCCGGGAGTGGTAAAGGCGAATTGCAGGCGACCGGATACCAGGTCTGCCACCGTTTGTGCGCCCCCCTTATAGGGAATGCGTACCGCCTCAACACCTGCCATATACTTGAACAGTTCGCTGGCCAGATGCGGTCCCGATCCTGTTCCCGAGGCGCCATAGCTGAGTTGCCCCGGCTTGCTCTTAAGCAGCGCAATTAGTTCATTAACTGAATTGACCGGCAATGACGGGTGCACCACCAGTACGTTCGGCGAAGAAACAGCCAGTACGATGGGTGCGAAGTCCTTGAGGTCATACGGTGCAGCTTGCATCAGCGGTGTAAGCCACAAGGAACTCGCGTAAAAGCCCAGCGAATAGCCATCCGGCGCTTCCTTTTTGAGCGCCTCCACTGCGATAACCCCGCCCGCACCAGGGCGGTTTATCACCACCACGGCCTGACCCAGACCGGTGGAAAGACCTTGGGCAAGGATCCGTGCCGCCAAGTCAAGGCTTCCGCCGACTTCAGTGGAATAAATGCGTATGGGCTTGACCGGATAGCTCTGAGGCCATGCGCTGAAGCTCGCAACAAAAGCAACCAGCAGGAATAACAACCGTTCGATACGCATCATTAATCCTTCTTTGGCTGTTGCACTGGAAGTAACCGTCAGGGCCATGTAAACATGTCCTATCCAACCCATGGACAAAGGCACCAACAACATCGACCGTAGCCGTTCGAGCACACCCTAGGTTCACCTGATCCGGGATGGCCTTTGCCCTGCCCCCTGCACTTGCTCCGGAATGGTGCCCCCCCACTTTTCCGATAGATTGCAAATTGCAGCCTTCGCCTTTAATTAGTTGGGGTCAATGAAGTATCCTTGAATTCAGCGACGCAGGTCCAGCTGAAAATCGGGCCGATCGATAAAGAGCCGTGTGACGGCAGGGCGTTTAACCAGTTCTTCCACTAGCTTCACGATTGGCGTCTTGAACTCGTAGTGATCCATGGGTGTATTGGCGGCGAGCATATCGTCGACCTGGGTGCCCGCAAATGAGTAACGCAGCAATCTCTCCTCATCGCTCATATCGGGGTACTTGCTTCGCAATGCGGGAACACCTGGCTCTGGCTCTTCCTGCTTCTCCGTGATTTTCGGCGATCCATTTTGAATAATTTTATCCAGGACGTTTGGATCGATCGGGGCGAGCAACTTGCCATTATGTCCAAGCACATAGCGCTTTACTTCATCGGTAACGACTTTATAGCGTTCTTTCTGAAGTACGTTTATGAATGCCTGGGTTCCGACGATTTGTGCGAACGGCGTAATCAGGATTGGCCAACCCAACTCACCCCGTATGCGAACGCTTTCATGAAGAATTTCGGGAAGCATGTGCTGCATCTTTATCTCGGCCAATTGCGACTTGAAATTGCTGATCATGCCGCCGGGAAGCTGATGCTGAAAGTGGAAGGAGTCGTACTCCATTGGCATGCCCAAAGGCTTGCCCTCCTGTTCCGCTACGCGACGAAAATGTTCGCTCACTTCATCCACAAGTCTATCGTCAGTATCAATCTGATAACCCATCTCCCGAAGGTTACGCACCATGGTCTGCATGGAAGGCTGACCGTTGCCGTTTGAGAGAGGAGCAATCGAAGTGTGAATCTGATCGACGCCGAGCTTCACACCTTCATGGTAGACAAGAGGCGCCAGTCCGGTCATGCAATGGCTGTGCAATTCCAGAGTCTTATTGCCTATTACGGATTTGAGGGCGGGTACAAGAGTGCGGATGCGATCCGGCGTAAGCAGACCGCCCGCATCCTTGATCATGATTGCGTCGACATTTGCGCGGGCGATGAGTTCCTTTGCCTTGGCCATGTACATTTCATCGGTATGAACCGGGCTCAGACCATAGGCTAACGCTCCGATTGTGTACGCGCCAAGCTCCTTCGCATACTTCAAGGCGGGAGCGATATTATCAAGATCCTGCAGAGGATCGAACAGCCGGAAGTTCCGATAGCCACTTCCATTTATTTTTCTTTCTATCCACAAGAATTGGATATCTCGCGGAGCGATTTTGAACGCAATATCATTGCGGCTTCTCACCGCAAACGTCATCGGCGTTTTTGCCAGCCTTTCTCGAAGAAGCTTGCCCCTGGTCCACGGATTTTCCTTCAGATACCGAACGGCCACATCCGCGCCGGACCCATTTCCACCAGCATCAACGCTTTCAAAGCCAATATTGTCCAGTTTCTGAGCAATCGGCAACATCATGGCAGTTGTCATCCGCGCCGCCCAAAGACATTGGGGTGCATCCCGGATGGTTTGGTCAACAATTCCGATTCGTCTCACGGGTCGTTCCTTTCGAAAGTGCCTGGTCTGTTGAGATTCTGAAAGCGAGGTGGCTCAGAGCGGAATTTGCGGAACACCTGCGTCCTTAAGCAGCGTTCTCCAGCGTACTATTTCTGCAACGACCAATTCCCTGAACTGTGCGGCGGTGCTTCCCAGCATGTCGTTTCCCGTGGGCGCCAGGCGTGCGGCAATTTCCGGATCCTTGGCGGCCAGAACCAGCGCAGAACTCAGTTTGTTCACAATCGGCGTTGGAGTCCCACCTGTGACCCAAAAACCCATTACTGAACTTACATCAAACTCGGTCAACCCCTGCTCGCGCATTGTTGCCAGGTCAGGCAATAGTTTTGATCGCTGCATCCCTGTCCACGCAATGGCGTGCTTTTGCCCGGAACGGACATCGTTCAATGAATTTGTTGGTGATGAAATAGTAGCGTCAACGCGCCCTTGATTCATGTCAAGGTGCATTTGCCCGACATCTTTATAAGGAACGTAAGTCAATTGAATCCCAGTGAGCTTTTCCAGCCACAGGCCAGCCAGATGAGCCTGCGTGCCATTTCCGGTGGTTGCATAATTGACTATTCCTGGTTTGGTCTTGGCGTACTGGATAAAATCCTGAAGGGTTTTGACGGGTAACGAAGGGCGTGTGACGAATATGTTTGGAGAGGTTGTAAATCCGGAAACCGGGGTTAAATCCTTGATTGGATCGTATGGAAGATTCGCAAAAATGACAGATGCAGTCATGAAACTGCCCGTCATTCCCAGCATCGTGTAGCCATCAGGCGGGGCCTTCGCGACCAGTGCAGTACCCAGAGTTGTCCCCGCTCCGGCTTTGTTGTCCACAATGAAGGGCTGGCCAAATGTCTTGGTGAGCTTTTCCGCCGCCAATCGAACTTGTAAATCAGTAATCCCGCTTGGCGCCGCCGGTATGATGATTCGGACCGGCCGGCTTGGAAAGGCATCGACGGACTGTTGAGCGTGGACGCTGGAGAAAAATAGCGGTGCCGTTACTGCCATTGCACTTGCAAGCAAACGATTGGCTTTTTGCATTTTCGACCCCCTTTTGGAATGAATTGTCCCGTTTTAATCCGGGCTGCTTAAAATGCTGATTACAATCGATCAGTCTGGATGCATACGTAGCGCGCGCGACAATCTGGTACTTGACCATGCAGGATATGCATCAACACTGTTGTATGTGCGGTCTTCCTGCGGTATGTCTAACATGCTCCTAATTGACTTCCGCACAATCTCTCCCTTCGGAAAATCGTTCCCGCAGAAGCACTATTTGTAGCCGGCGGAGGCATCAGGTTAATTGCCTGCCCTAGGAGGCATTTCCTATTGACGAACGCTCTGCGGTGAAACTCCGGATAAAGTTTTCCTCTGCCCATCGTGTTGTGACTCGGTTTTCGAGAAAATCCGGATGTCGCAGCACCGACTGGTGGAAGGGAATGGTGGTGTGTATTCCCCCGATGCGGAAATGCTCAAGTGCGGCACTCATTCGGGTGACTGCTTCGGCGCGATTGCCGCCATGAACAATTAGTTTGGCAATCATGGAGTCGTAATAGGGCGGAATTAAGCAGCCCGCGTGGCAATGCGTGTCCAGCCGCACGCCCTCACCTTCTGGCGGGGTCCATTCGCTGAGGCGCCCAGGACTGGGCATAAAATCGTTGGCGGCATTTTCCGCATTGATACGGCATTCGATTGCGTGCCCGGAAAGTCGAACCTCGTCCTGCCGCAGCGACAGTGGTTTGCCGCCTGCCACTTTGATCTGTTCTGCAACCAGATCAACACCCGTGATCATTTCGGTGACCGGGTGTTCTACCTGGATTCGGGTGTTGACCTCAAGAAAGTAAAAATCGCGCGTATCCATATCGACAATGAACTCTACCGTGCCGGCATTACGATAGCCCACGTGACGTGCGAGCTTGACTGCGGCCTCACCCATGGTCGCCCTTAGTTCTGCATCGATCACCGGCGAAGGCCCCTCCTCAATTATCTTTTGGTGACGCCGCTGTGTAGAGCAATCCCGCTCGCATAAGTGCACGACATTCCCATGATGGTCGGCGATGATCTGGATTTCTATGTGGCGCGCCCTCTCGATATATCGCTCTATAAACAGAGTCGGATCGCCGAAAGCTGCGCCGGCTTCAGCGCTGGCACTGCTGAATGCCCCGCTTACCTCAGCGGGGCCCCGCACCACCCGCATGCCGCGCCCGCCGCCCCCTGCGCTGGCCTTGAACAGGAAGGGATACCCGGCGCGCTTGCCGAAGATTAATGCATCATCTGCACTCTTTACCTGATCCGTACCCGGTACGGTGGGCACTCCTATGAGTGCGGCGATTCGGCGCGCAGCCAGTTTGTCACCCACCGCTTCTATAGCCTCGGCGGTAGGGCCTACGAAAACGAGATTATTCTCGGTGCAGAGGCGCTGAAACATTGCGCGCTCGGAAAGAAAACCATATCCAGGGTGAACCGCATCGCAATCAGTCCCCATAGCAGCCATAACAATGGCATTGGCGTTCAGATAGCTTTCAGCCGCGGACGCCGGTCCAATGCAGACCGCCTGGTTTGCCATGCTTGCCGCCATGGATTCACGATCGGCAGCGGAGACACCTACTACTGCCTCTACTCCCAAAGTGCGGCAGGCGCGTACGATGCGAACCGCAATTTCTCCGCGATTGGCGATGAATAGGCGGCGAATAGGGTGTTCCTGCAGAGAGGCGGTTCCAGACATACGTCAGGCGTCAGGCTTGATAAATATCAACACCTGCCCGTGTTCCACCATCATTCCATTTTCAGCGAGAATCCTCGTAATTGTTCCCTTGATTCCTGCCTTGACTGAATTGAACAGCTTCATTACTTCAATCAGGCATAGGGTATCGTCTGCTTCGACTTTTTGGCCAACTTCCACAAAGGGTTTCTCCCCGGGTGAAGAAGCGCGATAGAAAATCCCGAGGACAGGCGCATGCACTGCCATCATGCCTTCTGGTATGGTTGCATCTTGGTCAGGCTTGATCGCTGACGCCTCAGCAGGAGCTACAGGAAGAGGCGCATGCGCATTTGCAGACGCGAGACCAGGCTCAGGAGCAGCAAGCAGAGAGCTTTGCGCCAATGGCGGATTTAAAGGCGAGGCGCTTTCGATTTGCCCCCCTTCCTTCTGAACATGAAGTTTCAGGCCACCGATTTCCAGTCGAACCTCGTTGTATTGAGACTCGTCGATTATTTTGAGAATTTTGAGGACTTCATCGTTTGTCAGGTCCATCAATCGTTCCCCGTAATATGCGCATGCAGAGTGAGTAAGTAAGACGCATTCAGGCTACACTCAAGCGGATTGGCAAGGGAGTTGTCCAGCCGGCTATCAAATTTGAATTTTTACAATGTAAAAAAACGAATTACATCCCCTGCCGGACTTTGAGACTTGTACGTGTACTTATGCTTAAACCTTCCCGCCAATTGCGGTCGGAACTTGGGCGGTCAGCTATATGTACGGAAAGTCACCCAATCTGATTTAAGACAAGGAGTTCTTATGAGTATGACTTTAACAAGTATGCCCACACTGGCCACCAGTCTGTGGCCATCTTCTTCTGCGCCAAGCAATGTTGCCCCCAAAGATCTTGCCAGCACCATGATTCGTGCATTTGTGTTGGCCGTTGCCGGCAGTATATTGATGATGATTTCGGCCAAGATTCAAATTCCATTTTGGCCCGTTCCAATGACCATGCAAACGTTTGTAGTCCTGACACTCGGCATGGCGTACGGCTGGCGTCTTGGTCTTGCAACCATGCTCTTGTACCTCGTGGAGGGCGTGGCTGGCCTGCCGGTGTTTGCCGGCACACCGGAAAAAGGCATCGGACTTGCTTACATGATGGGGCCAACAGGCGGCTATCTGGTAGGTTTCGTGCTGGCTGCCATGTTGTGCGGTTGGCTGGCAGAACGTGGCTGGGATCGCTCCGTTGGCCGCGTCGCGATCGCAATGATACTTGGCCACGCCCTCATCCTTATGTGTGGCTTTGTATGGCTGGAAAAACTCATGGGATTCGACAAGGCCGTTATTTATGGCTTAACGCCGTTCTGGGCGGCAACAGTGTTTAAGACACTACTCGCAATGATCACCCTGCCTTTTGTGTGGAAAGCAATAGGCAAGTCCGCTCAAGAGCGGAGCTCAGCCTAAGCGCGATTTTCTCTGCGATTTCCAGGGCTCACTCTCAAGACGCGCAAATAAAGCATAAAAAGCCATAAGCGCTGCATCAATGAAGCGGCGATCGCCTCTCAGACCATTTCCTGATCAAGAGGCCGCCTTGCGTTTGTACTCTCTGTTTAAAACATGAAATTGGGGCGCGACTTTCGGTCAATATCCGACGGCCATCAATTCCCCGACAATTCCAATTGACGCCCTATTGCGTCCAAGAGAGTATTTTTACGACATAAAATTGGCGCACTTACCTCTCGAGGGCCTGGCGGCTTAGTGCATATGATGAAATCCCAACCTGCCGGTACGCAGAGCATCACTCGGACCATCATGGTTTTGAAGATCATCGCTGCCCGAAAGGAGATTGGCTGGCGCCTCACCGATTTGGCTGCGCATTGTCAGCTGGATACCGCAACAACTTACCGCATCGTTGCGTGCCTGGTGGCAGATCGCTTGGTTCAACAGCGATCAAGCGATCGGCGCTACGTACCAGGCCCGTTATTATGGGAGTTGTCGTTAGCACTTCCTGCGTATACAAGCTTCGTGTCGGCCCTGCGACCGGAACTCGTGCGCATTGCCCGTCGTTTGAGTGGCATTTCGTTTCTCTACTTGCGCTCCGGGGCTGAGTCGGTGTGCGTTGAACGAGCGGGGTCAGCACGGGTACAGCCGATGACGATGGTTGGTACCCGGCGTCCAATGGCAGAATCGACGGCTGGAATTGCCATGATGCTTCGCCTTCCCCTAGAGGAGCAACAGGAATTAATAGCATTCGCCCGGAATCAGAAGCATCGCACAACTGAGTATCGCGCATCTGCTTACCGCACCATCCTCCAGCGATCACGCCGCTACGGTTTTGGGGTTAATCGCGGCGATACAGCGCCAGGCCTGAACGGTGTGAACGTGCCCGTGATGGACGGAAAGAATCGGCCGTTTGCCTCCATAGGGCTAATGGGACCGGCCGCAATGTTTGCAGGGGAGCGTCTGGCAAAACTGGCGACGGCTTTGCATGAGGACGCTGAACGCATCTCTCGGGAATACAGTGCGCTCATCCACGATCTGGATTCTCACGAGCGATAGCTGCAAAGAACAATCGGAATCGGCATTCGACTGCCGCAAATTCAGATGGGCTGGAAATCAGGCGCTTTTGAGGCACGGAGATGAGTTCTCGCGTCATGGATCTGTGCCATGACATCGACTTGAGGCTCAATAAGTCAGAAAGTATTTCAACAACTTATTGCTCGTATTGGTGCCCGGGGCCGGAATCGAACCGGCACAGCCGTTTCCGGCCGAGGGATTTTAAGTCCCTTGTGTCTACCAGTTTCACCACCCGGGCAGGCGACGGGTGATTTTACCCTGCCAGGCGCCATGCGTAATCTGTGCGTACTTCTGAGTCACGAACAAGCACAAACTACCACCAAGCAACTGCTCCCCTGCTCCGCTTCACCCTCTGAGCATAGGTGTACGATTGCGTTGATTTGCGCCAATTTGCGTGAGGGCTTGACTTGAAATCTGAAGCTCGTAAGGGCGTGCCGGTTCGATTCCGGCCCCGGACACCATAAGAAAGCAGCCAGTCAGATAACGTGATAAATCTGACCCAGCAAACGCCTTGAATTATGTGTTGATCCGGGAAGATGGCTACACGCGTTGACGGCAGACTGTGCAATCCCGTAGCGTGAGATGAAAACCAGAGACAGGAGCAAACATGACAAAGAGCATCGACGAACTAGGGCGGCTGTGCGGCGCACTGCTCAAGGCACAACCAGGACCTGACGGGCGGCAGAAAGTATGCGACTTGCTCAAACCTCTTCTGGCAGACAACGCGTTCGTGGATAAAGCGATTCCGGAGAGTACTGGCGAGCGCGAATTGCTGTACGAAGATCCGGAACTCAAGTTCTGCATATTTGCCGAGCACAAGGGCGGGGCGAAGATCGGCAAGCCGCATGATCATGGCCCGTCATGGGCAATCTACGGCCAGGCCGCAGGTGAGACCGAGATGACTGAATGGGAACTGGTCAAGGCGCCTTCAAAGGACGGGCCTGGCAAGGTTCGCAGGGCGCGCATTTATAAAATGACGCCGGGTTCCGCTTATGTCTACAACGAAGGCGTCCTGCATTCGCCCTCACGTACGGCCCCGACACGGTTGATTCGTGTCGAGGGCGTGAATCTGGACCAGTTCCGGGCACTGCGGCCTGAATACGAAGAAGTTCCCTGATCCCGCCGCAAGGGCCGATTGAGCTTTTTGCGAAGTCCCACAGTTTTTCCTGAGGAGGAGAACACAATGACTGCACCTCCGCAAACCATCGAACCGGCCGCTTTGAAAGCGGCGCTGCACGACGGCGGCGAGATTGCACTGCTTGACGCGCGCGAGGAAGTCATTTTTGATGGTCGCCACATACTGATGGCGGCCTGCATACCGCTCAGCCGCATGGAATTGATACTCGATTCAGCAGTGCCAAGGCGCTCGACGCGCGTGGTGTGGTGCGATGACGGCGAAGGGCTGGCCGTACACGCAGCCGCACGCATGGCATCTCTGGGCTACACCAATGTGACGGTGCTTGCCGGCGGCATCGCAGCATGGCAGCAGGCCGGTTATCGCATTTATAGCGGAGTGCATGTACCAAGCAAGGCGTTCGCCGAAGTTGTTGAACACACGACCGGCACACCCTGGATCACTGCCGCTCAACTCAAGGAATTGATCGACACCAAAGCCGATTTCGCCTTGTTCGACAGCCGCAGCTACGAGGAATTCCATACCAATGCCATTCCAGGCGCCATCAGCGTGCCAGGCGCGGAATTGGTCTACCGGTTTTCGGACCTCGTGCCTTCGCCCGAAACACTGGTGGTGGTCAATTGCGGCGGGCGGACCCGCAGCATCATTGGCGCACAGTCACTGATCAACGCCGGCGTACCCAACAAGGTGGTTTCATTGAAAAACGGCACCCAGGGCTGGGCACTCACGGGCTACGAGGTCATTAAAGGCGCCACTGCCCGTGCGCCCGATGTTTCGGCCACGGGACATGCAGCCGCGCACGCGGCCGCTGACCGGGTTGCCAGTCGCCATGGCATTGCGCGCATTGATGCCGCAATCCTGGCAAGCTGGGAAGCTGAGTCGTCCAGCCGGACGTTGTACGTGTTTGACGTCAGAACACCGGAAGAATACCTGGCCGGACATATCCCCGGGATGAAGAACGTGCCCGGCGGCCAACTGGTGCAGGAAACCGAACGACATGCCACGACATGGGGTGCGCGTGTGGTACTGGTGGATGACGACGGCGTACGTGCGACGATGACCGCTCACTGGATGAAGCAGATGGGATGGAATGTCGCCACGCTGACCCTGGACATGACCGGCGGAGCGATCGAGTCAGGTCCCTGGATGCCGCGGGCGCTGGGCCTGGAGCATGTGACGGTTCCGCTGATCGATGCCGCCTCCCTTCAGCAACGCATGCAGACAGACAGCGTAAGCGTCATTGACGTCGACTGGAGCAAGGACTATTACAAGGGACATGTCCCCGGTGCGTGGTACGGGATACGATCGCGGCTGGATGCCATCCTGAAACGGATTCCGGCGACAGGTGCCGTGGTGATCACCTCGGGCGACGGGTCGCTTGCCAGGCTGGCGTCCGAGGATGCCAAGAAACTCACCCCGGCGGAAGTGTTTGCACTCGATGGCGGAACCGCAGCCTGGCAGCAGGCGGGGTTTCCGCTTGAACAGGGAGCAACACTCATGGCCACGTCGCCGGATGATCTGCGTCTGCGTGCACGCGATCAATCGGGTGATGTCAGAAAGGCGATGGAGGACTACCTGTCGTGGGAAATTGAACTCGTCAATCAGATGGCCACGGATGATGACCAGCGATTCAAGGTACTGAAGCCAGACCGAGTGTAAAGAACTTCGGCACAAGGCAATCGGTTTGTCTAGCGAATGGTGGAATGGTGTTGAATGTAATTGTGTATTGTGGCGTCACCCCGGTGGAAATCCGAAGATCGAAAGAGCGCTCCGGCCCGGGCACCAGAATCGGCAAACGTATTTGTGCGTTGGATCCATGCAGACTCGACTGAGTTGTCCCGGCACCGGGAAGGCCAGACAATCTGTGGCATTCGCAAATTGTTGCAAAAAAAAGGAGGCGGCACATGATCTGCTTTACCCATCCTGATCTGGCACGGGCATCACGTAGCGCGGGCACCATATCCGGCGGTGGCGGCACCTGGCGCACCGATTACGTTCCCCCACGGTTTCCTGTGCCAGGGGCCGAAACTTTCCCGGTGCCGCAAGCCTTCAGCATCGAGCAAAGTCCCGCCTCGACATCCTTGCCGCACTTTCACGATGAAGACCAGTTTCAGGTGATTCCTGAAGGCGAGGGCACGCTGGGCCGTCACAGCGTAGGTGCCATCAGCATTCACTACACCAATCGGCAGACCGCTTACGGTCCCATTGTCGCCGGCAAAGGCGGCCTGACTTATTTCACCTTGCGCCAGATTGCAACCAAGGGTATCTGGTACCTTGGCGAAGGCGCCAGGCCTGAGCGCGATGCGCCAAAGCGCCAGGAAACCGTCGGACCGATTCCGGTGAAATCAGCCCAGGCGCTCAAGGATCTGCAAAACGCGCAGACCGAGGAACTCATCGCCGCGCATGCTGACGGGCTTGCCTCCTGGCTGGTGCGCGTGCCCGCGGGAGCCTCGGTGGCCGCTCCGGTTCACCCGCAAGGCACGGGACGCTACATCCTGGTCATCAACGGAACCATGCATCTTGATGGTCAGGAGCTGCCTGCCTTTACACCGGTATTTGTCTCCCATGACGAACCCAATATTGCCCTGCGGGCCGGCAATGGCGGACTGGAAGTTCTCGTGCTGCAATATCCTGGTGGCGATCGGGTGCTTCAACGCAAATGCCGCCCCTTGAGCGCGCAGGGCCCCATGGCCAAACATGGGCCGCAACAAGCACCGCGCTGAGCGCTGCCCTCAGTGCCCGTTCCTCAGTCTATGGTCACGCCGGATTTCTTGATAATGGGCTCCCAGCGTACGATCTCGACGCGCCAGCGCTCACCCAGCACCTCGGGGGCGCTGCCCACGGCATCCACGCCCAGCCCGGCGAATTTCTCGCGTGTATCGCGCTGCTGCACGTAGCGTACGATTTCCGAATTTACCTTGCCCACGATCGCGGCCGGCAGTCCGGCCGGGCCGACGATCCCGTAATAGGCGCTGACTTCGTAGTTCGGGAATCCTGACTCCATGACTGTGGGCACATCCGGCAGCGAGGTGGAGCGTTTGGCGGTGGTCACCGCCAGCGCCTTCAGTTTGCCGGCCTTGATCTGCGGCATGGCTGCCGCCGCGCCGATCCAGGTCATGGGGACATCATTGGCAAGCACCGCCGCGATGGCCGGACCGCCGCCTTTGTAGGGAACATGCACGATGTTGATGCCGGCCTCCCAGTTGAGGATCTCGCCCGACAGGTGCGAGGGACCGCCCGTGCCGCCCGACGCGAAGTTGAGCTGTCCGGGCCGTGCTTTGGCCAGCGCGATCAGGCTCTTCAGGTCAGTGGCCTGGAGCGTCGGATTGATCAGCAGCACCTGCGCTGAATCGGCCACCAGCGAGATGGGCGTGAAGTCGCGCACCGGATGGTAGGGAATCGACTTGGCATGCAGGATGGAATTGATGGCATGGCCAGCAGTGACCCAGCCCAGCGTATAGCCATCGGCTGAGGATTTGGCAACCGTGTCGCTGCCCAGCATGCCATCGGCACCGGGTTTGTAATCAATGATGAAGGATTGCTTCATTGATTCGGTGAGAGCTTGACTCAGGAGTCGCGCCGGTGCATCGGCACCGCCAGGTGCATAACCGTAGACGATACGGACCGGGCGGTTCGGATAAGTCTGCGCCGGGGCAGGCAGGGCGATGACCGCCAGCAGTGCAAATACGAAGCCAAGCGGAATGCGAAATGACATGGTGATCCTCCTTTGTTTGTGATGCCTGAAGGCATCTATTGAGTTTCAAGGCAGCTTCTCGGCGCGAGGCACCAACAAAAAACCAACGGACTGATCGGTCAGCAGTTTCCAAAAAAAGAACCTCACCACCATCACTCAACAGCAGACTCAAACCGCCATGCGGCATTTGAACAGCAGTCCAGGAAAGCAGCCTGGATTTCAGAGCCCCATTCAGCTACTCATTGCAACTTCCAGCATTGATACGCCTCCCGTGCTTCCTGGAAAATGCGGGATCGTCATTCGTTACCTGCAACTAAATGGCAAATAAGATGGAGAGATATCGGTCTTGTTGACTCCAAATGCCGTCATCTTGTCAGGTGTCGATGCATTCCCGCATATCCAGGCTATGGGAACGATGGGAGCATCCGTGACTACAGCGGGACGCAAGGTAAGCGTCTTTCCTCTTATAACGCCATTGGCGCGATTCCCGAAGGTGATGTTGATTGCACCCTCCGCTACTGAAACGGCGCTCACATAGTTTCCAACAATCCTGTCTGCCGCTGGAAGACCGACTGCAGCATTGTCGGCAGGAAATGATTGCGCAACCGACCAGGCCAGCGAGATCTGTGCTTTGGCAATATCTGCAAGCGGCAATGCCTCGGCTATCTGGTCCCGGGTAAATTTGTCCAGGTAAGACGGCAGCATCATCAGCGACAGAATGGCGATGATGCCGACAACAACCATGAGCTCAACCATCGTGAAACCGTTACGGCGCAATTTCATGGCAGGTTCGCAGCTTGAACGGGCAATTGTCAGTCAACTGACGCCAATGAATCGATCACACGAATAGCATGTGGAAAAAGCACATTACCTGAAAGTACTCAGATTCAATGTCATCAATCCAGCCGGACTTCACTTGAAACTCCTGGCTTGATACCCGATGCCTTTGGCCAGCCCACGAAGAGGAATTCCGGTAATGCGAACTTATTTTACCCTCCGATTTCCGGATGACGCGAGAGCTTCAAGATTTGATCAAAGCATCAGAATACAGCGGCCATGCGCTCACGGCATAACCGTCAGGTCGACATGCATACCGGCTTTGTATTGACCATCCAGATTTGATACCGCGACATAGTGACCAGGCGTCAGATCAACCTTGAGGTCTCGGCTATTGCCTTTGTCCACTTCCATTTCACCCACCTTGGTCAGTTGGGCGCCAATGACATCCCCCTTGTTGTCCATGGGAAGTTTATCGCCAGCCAGGTCCGTCTTGTAAACCACAAAATTATGCTTGGTATCCGTCGAGTGATTGCTAATATGAAAGGTGACCCCCCCCGCCTTGGCCACCGCCGATGAAAGTGCCAATTCTGTGGACTTCAAGCTGGCATTAATTTCGCTGGGCACTTCACCGGAAAACTGAGCACCAATTATAGCCAGGACAGCGACTGCAACAGAGGCGATGGTCGCCCATTTGAAAACAGGTCCTTTGTCAATCAGACACACTGTTACACAGGCAATGACTGCTGCGATCCATGCGATTGCTTCCATTTCGGTCTCCTATTACGCGCTGTTCGGGTTGGCGTTAGAGAGTACTCTTATTCTCCGAAAGCGCTCCACTATATTTATATGCCTTGTTCTAGCAGCGAAAAGTCTCCATGCCCGGGGCATCAGCCGTCTCGGACGAACAATTTGACAGTTCGTTTGTCCAGCCAGAGAACACGCCCTTCATCGGGGTTATTTGTCGAATAGGACGCACCTATTAAAATCCATCGGTTGAGTGGTTTTTCTCCTTCTGATTTGGCAAAGGCTTATTCGCCTGGATGATGCAAGTGCGTGGTTTTCTGACCTTGCCAACCCCCTGCCATTTTCATCAGTACTGATCATTTCCAAATACGGTCACCTGAAAAGGCGAAGTATTCCAATTCGTTGCAATCACATGGTCTTCCATCAATATGCCGCCACACCCGCAACCCTGCGCCAATAGAGCCATCAGAAGCGATGATGCACCTATCAATAAAAGGTATTTTTAAAAATCAATGCCCTGGCCTACGCTGCTGACTTGGAACAGGGCTTCCCGGTGAAGCAATTGGAAATTTGCTCGAATCAGTGCGCCTGGCTGCTCTCGACCTAATATCGATCAGGCGGCGGACATAGCATTGACTTGATGACTGGAGAACCCTTTGAACAACCAAGTTTTTCTCGTTTCGCCAGTACCCCCGTTCATTGGCACTGAAAAGACAGCCTTTCAAAACAAAATCAAATCAAGCACCCTGAGGTTGGGGCTGCTTGATAACGGCAAATTCAATGCCGCAGCATTGCTGGATTCGATTGCAAAGCGCTTGCACGCATGCACGGATATTTCCGGGATCATCAAGGAAAGAAAGGCGAGCATGAGTTCCGCGGCATCTCCCGCGGCACTAGAACGGCTGGCTAAACAATCGGACCTTGTAATCAGCGCGATGGCCGATTGAGGGTCCTGCACGTCGTGGAGTGTCCACGACATGGCAGAGCTCTCACGGAAGGGAACCCCGGTCATCCTCATATCGTCCGGACCGTTCGTCAACCTGGCCAAAGCGCAGGCGCAGGTCTTTGCAATACCGAATCTGATGGTGATCGCAATCCCTCACCCCTTGGGCGGAATAGCGTTGAGTGAGGTGTACGGCCGCGCCCAGGTGGCTGCCGGGCACATTGCCGGCATACTCAAGGCAAAGCCATGATCAACCGCATGGGCTCATTACTGGAACAATCGGATGCACGCTATCCAGTATCAGATGATCTCGACGAGCAGTTGCAGTTTTGCGCAGATCATGGCTGGACAGACGGCCTCCCGGTGGTGCCCCCGACTACCAAACGCGTCGAGGCCATGCTGTCCTATTTCGACGGTCCGGTCGATACGTGCCTGGCGAATATTCCGCCGCGCAACAGCGTAGCAACACCGGTCATCCTGGCTGCGAACGCCACAATGGCAGGCTGCCTGCCTGAATACTTCCCGATCGTGGTTCTTGCCGTTCAGGCCATGTGCGATAGCGCCTTCAATCTGTACGCCGTGCAGACAACCACGCATTCCAGCGCGCCGCTCGTCATCGTCAATGGCCCCATTGCCAGGCAATTGGGAATCGATTGCGCACACATGGCATTCGGCCCAGGAGCCAGGGCCAATGCCTCAATCGGGCGGGCGATCCGGCTGGCGCTCATGAACATCGGTGGAGCAATACCGGGCGTTTCGGACCTGTCCACATACGGCTCGCCGGCAAAATTCAGCTTTTGCATTGCGGAAAATGAAGCGAACAATCCCTGGGAGCCTTTGCATGTGGAGCGCGGCTACCCTCCTGAATCGAGCACCGTGAGTGTATTTGCCTGCGAGGCACCACATAACGTAAGCGACCACGCCAGCTTTTCCGCAAGGGGAATACTGACCACCGTCGCCGGCACCTCCGCTACGACAGGGGCCAATAGCGTGTATCACCCGCTGGCCGAACCGCTCATCCTGCTGTCGCCCGAGCATGCTGCAACCATCCACAAAGACGGGTTTTCCAAGGACGATATCCGGCAATTTCTTTTTGAGCATGCACGCATCGCCCTGGACCGGTTCTCGGCAGAGAACATTGATCAACGCATCAGGTTGAAGCATGCAGAGCTGTTCGACCGTGATGGTGCAAAGATGATGGTTCCCGTCGCAACGGCACCGGAAAGATTCATGATTGCCGTCGTTGGCGGCGCCGGCAAGCACTCATCGTTCCTGCCGAGTTTTGGCAACACTTCCTCCGTGACCAGGGTTCTCCGAAACTCCAGTGGCGAGATCGTAAAATCCATTGAGGACCTGCGGCATAAAGGGTCCACCGAGATATAACCGAGGGTACAAGATGAAAATTCATTCCTTGATCATTTACACCGGATTGGCCATCAGCTGCCTTTTTTTCTGCGCCGGAATTGCGCACTCCCAGGAATACCCCACCAAACCGATACACATCGTTGTGGGCTATACCCCTGGCGGTGGCGCGGATGGTGCGGCACGCCTGGCAGCACAGAAGTTGCAGGAATCATTAAAGCAGTCCGTCATTGTCGACAACCGGCCCGGTGCAAGCGGAGCCATTGCGATTGAAGCCGTTGCCCGTGCGCCGATGGATGGTTACACGTTGCTGCTTCTAACATCAGCGAATGTCGCTCAGGCCGCTCTCACCGCAAAGCCGACCTATGACCTTGAGCGCGATTTTGCCCCGGTCACGCTTCTGATCACAGGGCCTTATGTGCTGGTCGTACGGCCAACCCTCCCCGCGCGCAACGTGAAGGAACTCATCTCGATTGCCAGGGAGGTGCCGGGGAAGCTCAATTACGGGTCATCCGGGGTTGGAGGGCAAGCCCATTTCGCAGGCGAGATGCTCAGTTCGATGGCCTCAATCCAAATGACGCATATCCCCTACAAGGGCTCCTCTGAATTCGTAACCGCCACTGTTGGCGGACAAATTGACCTCAGCTTTCCCAGCGTTGCCTCGGCGGCTCCCCTCATAGAATC
Source organism: uncultured beta proteobacterium (assembly GCA_903928055.1). Lineage (GTDB taxonomy): Bacteria > Pseudomonadota > Gammaproteobacteria > Burkholderiales > SG8-39 > CAIYPG01. The sequence goes on from CAIYPG010000082.1 coordinate 26,394, forward strand.
CGGAAAACTGCGGGCACTTGCCGTCACAAGCGCAACGCGCTCCACGCTCCTTCCCGATGTACCCAGCCTCGACGAATCAGGAATCAAGGGCTACGACCTGGCTGTCTGGTATGGTTTACTCGGACCGCGTGGGACACCCGGCAGCGTGATCTCCCGACTGAATGAAACGCTTGGCAAGTCCTTCAGTGCCCAGGACGTGAGAACATTCCTCGCCAAACAGGGATCTGAGCCCCGGGCAACAACGCCCCAACAGTTCGCCGAAATCATCAAGAAAGAGTTCGCCCAAAACCTGCAACTGATCAAAGCGCTGAATATAAAGCCCGAATGACAGGCCTGGTGAGATACCCATAACCGGGGTTTTCCTCTTGGCGAGCAAGGCAATGGAAACCAATATCTTGGCACTTCAAGTCAAACAGGCTGACTATGAAAACCAAAGTCTGGCCAGAAGAATCATCAAAAATGGAGAAAGCAATGACCTTCAGCAAACTGATCCGCCGTGCAGCCCTTCCGTTGACGGCTGCGGCGGTGACATTGGCGACAGCCACTGCAATGGCCGCCTATCCCGAACGCCCGGTCAAGATTATCGTCGGCTTTCCCCCAGGCGGAACCACTGACTTCACTGCCAGAATGATTGCCCAGGGCCTGACTGATCAGATGGGCAAGACTTTCCTGGTCGACAACAAGACTGGAGCCAGTGGCACGATTGCCTACGATTTCGTGGCGAAATCCGTCCCCGATGGTTATACCCTGGGCATGGCAGACACCACTACGGCCATTGTCCCGGGCCTGTTCAAGCAACTGCCCTTTGACGTGCTGCGCGACTTCCAGCCGATCTCGCAGATCATATCCACGCCAATGGTCATTCTGGTTCACCCAGACCTCAAAACCAATACGCTGAAGGAATTCATTGCCTACGCGAAATCAAGGCCAGGCAAACTGAATTACGGTTCCGGCGGAACGGGCAGCAACACACACCTGGCTGCTGAACTGTTCAAGAGTGCCGCCGGCCTGGACATTGTTCACGTCCCCTTCCGGGGCGCCGGTGATGCAGTCAGCGCCCTGCTGGCTGGCCAGGTGCAAATGCATGTGGCCGCCCTGCCTACCGCAGCTGCCGGCGGACTCTCGAGCAAGATGCGCGCATTGGCCGTCACCTCCCCTGGAAAGCAGCGCGCTCATTTGTTGCCCGACGTGCCCACCACGGAAGAAGCCGGATTGCCCGGATTGGTCGTGCTGAACTTCTTTGGACTAATGGCCCCTGCGGGAACGCCACGCGTCGTGACAGGCCAATTGCATCAGGAAATTGCCAAAGCGCTCACCACTCCCACCCTTCGTGAGCGCTTCTTGTCACAAGGTGCAGACCCGGTAGGAAGCTCGCCAGAAGAGTTCACCAAACTGTTCCGCGAGGAAGTGGAGCGTTGGGGCAGCCTGGTCAGAAAGATCGGCATTCAACCGGAATAATCAACAGCAGTCGGGGGCGATCAACCAGAAATTTCGCCCCCGCATTTCCTATTCGTCGCGGATATTTGCGTCCTTGATGACCTTGCCCATGCGGGCAAGATCCGCTTTGACCGCCGCCGTCAACTGTGCCGGGGTGCTCGCGACAATCTCCGAGCCTGAGGCACTCAACCTTTCCCTGACCTCCGGCTTGTTCAGAACGCGGGACACTTCCTGATTCAGCTTGTTGATGATCGCATCAGGTGTTTTGGCGGGTGCGAACAAGGCAGAGATCTGTGTGGCTTCATAGCCAGGCAGTCCAGCCGAGGCAACCGTTGGCAGCTGCGGCACAGTCGTCGAAGGCTGTGCGCTGGTGACGGCAAGTGCCCTGATCCTCCCGACCCTGACGAACGGCAGACCCGATGCCATGATGGGGAACATTGCCTGCAGTTTTCCGCCCATCAGATCGTTCAGCGCCGGCGCAGCGCCCTTGTAGGGCACCCGCACAATATCAACACCGGCCATATTCTTGAAAAGCTCCGCTGCCAGATGATTCGCCCCTCCCAATCCTCCTGATCCGTAATTCAATTCGCCGGGATGGGCTTTTGCATAAGCGATCAGGTCCTGGATGGTCTTCACCGGAAGGTCATTGGCAACCACGACCAATCCGGGCGAATTGACGGCAAGCGTAACCGGAGCGAAGTCTTTCAGGATGTCATAGGGCACACCCTGACGCATCAAGGGCTGCAGCCAGACAGTGCTGCCGTAGTAGAGCAGCATGTAGCCATCAGCGGGGGCTTTTGCAACCATCTGCCCTGCCAGAACGCCGTTGGCCCCGCCTCGATTTTCGATGATCACCGCCTGCCCTGTGCTCGCAGAGACGCCTTGCGAGATGAGTCGAGCTTCAAAATCAAACGCACCGCCAGGGTCCGCAGTAATGATGTGGATCGGCCTCGCTGGAAATTCCTGTGCTGCCGTGACAGTTGAAAATCCAGCACCGAGCACACCGGCGATGCAGACAACGCGTCGAATCAATTGCGTTAGCACTTTGCCCCCTCCTTGCTGATTGACCCAAAGCAGCTTGTTCAAATGATGAGTCTTGCTCGTCGCACAGAATATACCGACTGTATGTGGGCTGCCCATAAAAGGATTGCGATCGCTCAATGCATATCCGAACGTTGTCTGCATACGCATTTCCCGGAAAAGAGAGATCGCCCAAACGTCAGAAGGCAGTCAGCCTTGAACCCTTTCAATGTCACGCTGCTCTATAATTTTTCACGAATAAAAGAAGGAGGACAACATGTCGAAGATCGCGTCTGTCAAAGCCCATCCGATTGTCGTCGAGCTGAAGACCCGGTACTGGACTGCCCACGAAGGCATTGCGACATGGAGCGTCATCATCGTTGAGGTGCAAACCGACGATGGGGTGATTGGTTACGGCGAAATTCATGGTTCTCCGCAAAAGGGCATCTGCACGTGGGTCGAACGTCTTGGCGAGTACATCAAGGGGATGGATGCCAATGCCCACCTGCCGGTCTGGGAGAAGATGTTTGGCGTGACCCATCCCCGGAGGAACGGCATCATGGACCAGGACGGCATGCCGCCGCCGCCCGCGCGCAGCGAGTTCCCCCAAGTGCTGGGGGCGTTGGGCGGCATCGACATTGCACTGTGGGACATCAAGGGCAAACTTGCCGGCCTGCCGGTCTACAAGCTGCTCGGTGCCGAAAACCGGCCCATCCTCAGCTACTCAACGGGCGGTTACTACCGGGAAGGCGCTCCGGACAATCATTGCGCCGAGGAGATGGCCGGCTTCATCGCCAAAGGCTACAAGGCCGTCAAGCTGAAGACCGGTGCCGGCCCCCTTGATGTTGAAATCGGCCGCATCAAGGCCACCCGCGAAGCAATCGGGAAGGACAATCTCCTGATGCTGGATGTCAGCGGCGCCTTCAGCGTTCACGAGGCAATCCGCTTTGCACAGGGCGCTGAACCCTACGACATCACCTGGTTTGAAGAGCCCCTGCACTGGTATTGCCAGCCGGCTGATTACCTGCAGCTTGCCGAAGCCACAACGATTCCCATTGCTCACGGAGAACGTCTGACCAATCGCTTCACCTGCCGTGACTTCATCACCTCAGGCGGCATTGGTTACATCCAGTTCGATGCGACGCGATTCTGCGGTTTCACCGAATCGATTCGGGTTGCTGAATTGGCCAATCAGCTCAACGTGAAGATTGCCCCGCACCACGCCCCCGAAATCCACAGCCACCTGGTGGCGGCCTATCCGGAACACGGGTTTGGATGCGAGTCGCATGGTGACCCCGAACGCGACCCCACCTTTTATCACCTGTTCAGCGAGCGTGCACAGATCAAGGACGGCTATGTTCACATGAACGACAAGCCCGGCTTCGGCATCGAGATCGATCGCAAGTTCATGGAACGCTACAAAGCAAAGTAAGGATCATTGAATGAAACCGACACTGTACGCAGGCATCGGCGCCGATCTCGTCCATTTTAATATCGACGTTGACAGCGCCACCCTGATCCGGCGCGGGACGGTCCGCCTTCCTGCGCTCATCCAGTACGCATGGCCACACGCATCGCGGGAGTTTCTGTATGTCGTCTCCAGCGACAAGATGCCCAAGATGGAAGGGCCTGGCACCACCCATCGGCTCAGCACCTTTCGCATCGGGCCCAAGGGTGAGCTTTCTCCTCATGGAGAAGACATTTCACTGGCTGATCGCCCGGTTCATTGCAGCACCGACATTCCTTCCGACCACGTGCTGGTGGCCTATGCCAGTCCGCCAGGACTGTCCGTTCATGAGATCAAACCTGACGGAACGGTCGGGGAATTGATCTCGCAGCAACCCGACTTGCAGGTCGGAGCGTATCCGCACCAGATCAGGCTTCATGCGTCCAACAAATGGGCCTTTGTGGTGGATCGTGGTCGCAACAAGAAACCGGGCGACCCCGGATCCATCCAGGAATACGAGTATTCAGGCGGAAAACTCCGTCACACGGGAACCGTGGCCCCGGATGGCGGACATGCATTCGCGCCCCGGCACCTGGATTTTCATCCGACCCAGCCCTGGGTGTATGCGTCGCTGGAGTTGCAGCACAAGCTGTCCTTCCATCGATTGGACAATGGCCGTCTGAGCGATCCGGTGTGTATGCTCGATACCCTGGCCAAACCCGACGCTGTCAAACCCGGGCAATGCCTTGGTACCGTCCACGTGCATCCCAAGGGGCACTGCGTCTATGTGCCCGAAAGAGGAACACGCGAAGTGGACGGAGTCGTTCACTATGTCGGAGGGGAAAACACCCTCCTCGTCTTTGCCATTGATCCCGAAAGCGGAGAACCGATCCTGATTCAGCGCGTTCAGACGCAGGGTATGCATGCGCGTACGTTCGCAGTCGAACCCAGCGGACAACTGCTGATTGCGGCCCACAAGTCACCCGTGAACATGCCCGAAGGTGAGGGAAAACACGTTGTGCCCGCCAATCTCGAGCTGTATCGAATTGCGGATGACGGGAAACTGACCCTGGCCGGAAGTCATGATATCGATACCAACGGACAGGCCATGTTCTGGGCCGGCATTGTGTGATGCGAGCTCCAGCCATCGGGCCGAAAAGGCGGATATTGATGATTGCATTCGCCAGATCCATCTGATATCGCGTTCCCGGCGCCAATACAGATGATGATTTCGAAACGAAATCACATGGCCAGTTGTATCACCACCGAATTGAAGCAGCAATGTCCGGAAACTTAATGCGACGAGTCCTGTTTAGCGACCATTAATATGATCATATTTACAATATTGTCTATTTTTAAAGAGACTCTATGTAATTAATATAATCACACCAATTCGTGGCGGATTAGTGCCAGCCTTACTTGAAAAGCTTCAGAACCATTCGCTTAAAATGGCGCAACCTTTGAACCGCGGGGCGTGCCGACTGCAATCGTGGTAGAAGTCATAGTCAGCAGACCGTAGAAAAACTAGACAGATCCTTATCCGCCGCCCGTTGCCCGTTGCCCGTTGCCCGGGGATAAGAGACCTTGCCCTACTGATGGAAGAAGCCCATGAAAAAAGCATGCACATCCGTCCTCGCAGCCATCACTGCCATTGTTCCACTGACGCTGGCCACGGTGAACCCTTCATGGGCCCAGTCTGATTTTCCGAACCACCCCATCCGCCTGCTCGCAGGCCAGCCGCCCGGCGGCGCCACCGACATGGTGGCACGCATCATCGCGCAGAAGGTCGGCGAATCACTCGGACAGCCGGTCGTGGTGGAGAACCGCGTGGGTGGCGGCGGCATCGTCGCCATGGATATCGTGGTCAAGGCCCCGCCCGATGGACACACGCTGATGATCGTGGGCACATCCTTCCTCGTGCTCACTGCGCTCTACCCCAACCTGCCCTTTGATCCCATGAAGGATCTTGCGCCGGTGGCACGGGCGGCAAATGCGCCTTCCATCCTTGTCGTCACGCCGAGCTTTCCGGTGAAGACCGTCAAGGACCTTATCGAACAGGCCAAAGCGCGCCCCGGCGAGATCAACTTCGGTTCTTCGGCCTATGGCAGCGCCGGCCACCTCGGCGGAGAAATGTTCCAGAAGATGACGGGCACGAAAATGACGCACGTGCCCTACAAGAGCGCCTCAGCGGTGATGACCGACCTGCTGGGCGGACGCGTGGAGATAAGCTTTGCCAGCATTTCCTCGGCGGTGGGCCACGTCAAATCGGGCAAGCTGCGCGCGATCGCAACGACAGGCGACAAGCGCTCTTCGGTTGCGCCTGACCTGCCCACCGTTGCCGAGGCCGGCCTTCCAGGATTCGAGGTGGGCTCCTTCCAGGGTTTGTTCTCCTCGCCGCGCACTCCGGCGGCGATCAACACCAGGCTGAACCGCGAAATCGTGCGCGGCATGAACGCCCCGGACTCCAAGGCACGCCTTGCCACCGATGGCACCGAAACCTCGGACATGACGGTGGAGGAATTCACCAAATGGCTGAACGTGCAGGTGCCGCTGTGGACCAACCTGGCCAAATCGATTGGCCTGAAGGCGGACTGATCAGGCGCGCGTCCCGCCGATTGCCTATCCGCGTCGTTTGGCCTTCGGCTTGGCCTTGGACTTGGGCTGGACCTTGGCCTTGGGCTGGGCCTTGCGCGGCGCCTTCTTTACCTGCTGCGCCTCAGCGATCGCCTCGCCCGTCTTGCCTTCGAGCTTGGGCTCGATGTTGTCTGCGATCCACTTCTTGTCCCACCACTCCACCGGCAGCACGGCCACGCCATTCAGATAAACCCCGAAGTGCAGATGATCGCCGGCAGCCAGGCCGGTATCGCCGGTCTTGCCGAGGATCTGCCGCTGCTGGATCGCATCGCCGACCTTGACGTCGATGGCACTCAGGTGGCCATACAACGTGAACAGGCCCAATCCGTGATCGAGGATGACGGCATTGCCGTAAATGCCCAGGTCGCCAGCAAAGACCACATTACCGCTGTTGGAGGCCTCGACAGGATAGTTCTTGGTGACCGACAGGTCATACCCGAGGTGGAAGGCATCGTCGATCGGTTCGTTGTTATAGGTATAGGTCCGTTCATCCGCGAAGTTCGCCTCGACCTTGGAGTTGCTCAGCTGGGTGAACACGCCGCTCCACAACATTGAAGACGTGGCCTTGCTGGTGACTTCCCTTATTTTGTCTTCGTTCACCTTCCGGAGCCCCTTGTCGATGCGGACGAAGACTTCCTTTGGTGTTCCCTGGCGCGCGGCGACATCGCTCAGCAGCGGCGTGATCTTCTCCAGGAATTTGTCCGAGAGCGGGATGGTGCTCTTCTTGTACTTGACGTTCTTGAGTTCGTAGGCGAGCGGCGTTTCTTTGGTGTTGCCGGCCTTGTCAGTCACAACCAGCACGCCCCTGGCATCCGCCGGCACGTCGTAGGCATGGGCAAACAGGGCGATGAAATAATCCGGGTAAGCCTTGATCGTGCCCTGGAATCCGGGGAAAAAATGATTGCCGATCCTGACACCGCTCGTCGCCGCATCTTCGGAAACCTTGTAGACGATCACGCCGACGCCACCGAAGTTGACATAGCGATCGTCCGCGATGAGCTCAACCGTTGGCGGCGTGATGTCGATGATGATGTTCTTCTCGACGACGGTCTCATTGCCCCGAAACAGATTCCAGAACGAAGCGTCCCGCGCGGTGACGCGCAGCACCGCCGCGCCTTCCTTGACGCCGCTGAGTTTCGATGACGCGAGGGTGATCTTCTTCTCTGCCACTGGCGGGTCAAACTGTTCCGAGCCCAGCGGGATATCCGCACCGCCTGCCGAAAGCGTGGCGGTGACCGTCTTCAGGCCGGCGCCTGGGTCAGCCACATCGATCTCCAGCGAGCCCAGGCCGAGCACGCCGGTATCCGGCACCAGCTTGACTTGCGGCGCCTCCCGCTCAAAGCGCGGTGCCAGGAACCAGGCCGCAGCGGCCAGTGCTCCAAGGATGATGATCAGCAAGAGCAGCTTGCCTGGTGAAAGTTTTCTACCGGAACTGCCAGAATCGAGATGGCTCATATGGCGATTGAATATGGGGGTCAGTAAATAAGACCGCTATTATCGCTTGGATTGGGAGCGACACCGACAGTCTTGCTGGGCAGGTCAACGCTGCGTGCCATCCGGTCCGCACAGCCCGACTACCTGCCCATCGAAACCTTCTTTCGGGCTGCTGAATTGCCCGGCACAGGATAGGGAACATCCGGAAAGTTCAGAAGCCCTTCCCCTTCCTGTTCCTGCAGCAGGAACCGGTTCTTGAGGGCCAGCCGGATGTGGGAGCGCATGGCCTTTTCGGCACGCGCGGCATTTCCCCGGGAAATCATGTCGAGAATGGCCTTGTGCTCGGACTCCACCTGGGCAGGCCTCGCCGGAAGAACAAGCGTCGACTTGCCCACCAGCACAAGTGACTCCCGGACGGAGCCCAGCGTCTTCAGCAGATGTTGATTGTCCGCAGCCTGATGGATGGCGCTGTGGAACTGATGATTGAGGCTGGCAATTTCGGCAACGCTTTTTGTCCGGGCTGAGCTATTCAGGATGCGCTGCATGCCGGCGATTTGCGCCGGTGTGGCATTCCGGGCAGCAGCCGCTGCCGCCGCACCTTCGAGAATTTCCCTGAGCGCGTATAGCTCCGTGACCCCTTTGCGATCAATGCTGGAAACCACGACGCCACAGTGCAGCTTGTGGGTGAGCTGCCCTTCGTTCTCCAGGCGCCGTATCGCCTCGCGCACGGGCGTGCGGCTGATGTTCAGCCACTCGCACACCTTGCGCTCCCGCACCGGATCGCCGGGACGGAATATTCCGTTGCGCATGGCTTCACGCAATTGCTCATAGGCAAACTCCCCGAGCGCCGCCGAGGATTCAGCTGATTTCAAGACTTTTCCATTCATATAAGCTGCAAAGGCCTGTTTTGGCAGGCCGACGTAAAAAGTACAAAAAGGTTTACCGTGGCTGAAAATCGTATACAATTTTGGCATACGAAATTTGATTTCGGCAACTGTTTGTTTTGCAGTGAGCCGAAGCGATGACGGGGGAGATCATCCTGGACACATCTGACGCAGCAGATCGCCGGCCACCTTCAGTCTGAAGACAGGAAGTGGGCGTAAATTGTCGAACTGTCCGGCACGACAGTCGATGGAACAATTGGACGCAGAACACGCTGCGCACCCGAGATCAAAGGAGCCTGAAATGAACAAGCCGTTAGTCATCGCCCTGTGCGGATTTGCCCTGCATGCCCTGTCACCGCTGCCTGTGCTTGCGCAATCGGCCTATCCGTCCAAGCCGATCAACTTCGTCGTCCCCTATGCCCCCGGTGGCAACGGGGACATCGTTGCGCGCATTGTCAGTGCGCGTCTGGGACCGGTGCTGAACCAGCCGATACTGGTGGACAATCGCGGCGGCGCAGGTGGCAACATCGGCGCGGAATACGCCGCCAAGCAGGCCGCCGACGGCTACACCATCATGCTCGGCACCAATACCCACGCCATCAACATGAGCCTGTACACGAAGGTCAACTACGACTTCGCCCGCGATTTCGCCCCCATCAGCATGATCAGCTCGGCACCGCTGGTGCTGATCATCCATCCATCGGTGCCGGCAAGAAGCGTGAAAGAGCTGATCGCCTACTCCAAGGCCAATCCGGGCAAACTCAATTACGGCAGCGGCGGCAGCGGCAGCTCCGGCCACATCGCGGCGGAACTGTTCAAGTCGATGTCGGGTGCCGACATGGTGCACGTTCCCTACAAGGCGGTGGCGCAGTACATGACCGACCTGGTGGGTGGACAGGTGCAGGTGGCCTTCAATGCCAGCACCACGTCCGTGGCCATGGCGGCCAGCGGCAAGGTGATTGCGCTGGGCGTGACCAGCCCCAGGCGCTCGGAGCTGACTCCCGGCATTCCGACTGTCGCGGAAATGGGCGTGCCCGGTTACGACGCAACGATCTGGCAGGGCATATTGGCACCGGCCGGAACATCCAATGCCATCATCAACAAGCTGAACAAGGACATCGTCACGCTGCTGGCAATTCCGGAGATCAAGGAGCAGTTCAAGAAGCAGGGAGCCGATGCCTCGCCTTCCACGCCGGAGGAATTCGGTGCCTACATCAAGTCAGAGATCCCCAAGTGGGCCAAGGTGGTGAAGGCTTCTGGCGCCGTGGTGGAATGAGCCTGGACCGTATTACTGTCATCCCCGCGAAAACAAGCCTTGCGAAGCACGGCGAAGTTTCGAGGAACGGCCAAGCGGGGATCCAGTGACGTTCCGGATAAAAGCAAAGTCGCTGGACTCCCGCTTCCGCGGGAATGACGGTTTTAATGAAAAGTGTTGTCCAAACCATGCCTGATTCCACGCAATCGAAACTGCTCATCTCCGAACGCCTTGCAACGTTCGCCTCCGATCTGCGCTACGAGGACATCCCCTCCGCTGTTACGGAGCGCGCCAAATACCTGGTGCTCGACGCGCTGGGCATTGCGCTCGCCTCCACGAAGTTCGGTTTCGCGAAAGACGCGCTGGCCGGCCTGTCGGTGTTCGAGCCCGGCGAGCGCGCGGCCTTTGGCATGGGCCGGCGGCTGGCGCTGCGCGATGCAGTCACGCTGAATGGCGTGCTGGTGCACGGGCTGGATTACGACGATACGCACATCGAAGGCGTTGTCCACGTGAGTTCGAGCTGCTTTCCCTGTGCCTTCGGCGTGGCGGCACAGACGGGCGCCAGCGGCCGTGATTTCCTGGCAGCCTACGTCACTGCCGTCGAGGCAGCCGCGCGCATCGGCATGGCGGCCGGTGGCGGACTGCATCTGTCGGGCCTGCATCCCACCGGTTCGGTGGCCGCCTTTGCGGCGGCGCTGGCCTCGGGGCGTCTCTATGGTCTCACTGCCGAACAACTGGTCATGGCCCAGGGCATTGCCCTCTCCACCATGGCGATCAGCAGCCGCCAGTACAGTCGCGAAGGCGCGGGCAGCAAACGCCTGCACCCGGGCTGGGGCGCCACCGCAGGCATCACGGCTGCCGCGCTGGCCAAAGGCGGCATCACCGGCCCGCGCTCGGCCTACGAGGGCGACTATGGCTTCTTCCGGGTCAACATGGCCCCACACATGGAGCGCTGCAATCTGGCGCTGGCCACGGCAGGGCTGGGTGAGGTGTGGGAGACCGCGCGCGTTGCCATCAAGCCCATCCCCGCCTGTCACCTGGTGCATGCCTGCTCGGATGCGACTGTCGCACTGGTGCGCGAGCATGGTCTGAAGGCGGCGGACATCGCTTCCATCCAGGCGCTGGTGCCAAAGGAGGCCTACGCGGTCGTGTGCGAGCCGCTGGCCTTGCGCAAGCGTCCGACCAGCAGCTACTCGGCGCAGTTCAGCCTGCACTACGCAGTGGCCGCGAGCATCGTCTGCGGACGCTTCAGCCTGGCGGAGATGGAGCCCGAGTTCTACAAGAACCCGGAAATCCTGGCGCTAGTGGACAAGGTTGAACACGGTGAATACCCCGGCTCCGAGTACCCGAAGTATTTCTCCGGCGAGGTCAGGATCAGGACGAAGGATGGCCGGGAACTGGTGAAGCGCGAGCACATCAACCGCGGCGCCGCCGATCGGCCGCTGTCGGGCGATGACATCACGGTGAAGTTCATGGACAACGCCACCACGGCGGTGTCCAAGGCGCATGCCGAAAAGCTGCGCGAGGCGGTGCTGTCCATTGATCGTGCCGCCGATCTGAAAAAGATTGAAACGTTGTTTGCGTTTGATAAAGAATGTTCGTAGATGCTGTCATTCCCGCGAAAGCGGGAATCCAGGGTCTTTTGATCAAACGTCACTGGATCCCCGCTTTCGCGGGGATGACGGTGTTGATGCTTGTTGTTGAACAGGAGTATCACCATGGATGAAATCCGCGTCTTGTCACCCACCGGCGCCCTGGGGTCCGGTTATCTCGAAACGTCACTTGAAACAGCACTGAGCTGGAAGCCCGACTTCATCGGATGCGATGCCGGCTCCACCGATCCCGGCCCCGCCTATCTCGGCACCGGCAAACCGGCCTTTCCGCGCGAGGCTGTGAAGCGCGATGTGCGCCTGATGCTGAAAGGCGCGCGCCGCCTGAAGGTGCCGCTGATGATCGGCTCAGCCAATACTGCAGGCGGTGATGAGCACCTCGCCGGACTGGTCTCCATCGTTCGCGAAATTGCCGCCGAGGAGAAGCTCAGCTTCAAGATGGCGGTGATTCATTCCGAGCAGAAAAAGGACTATCTGAAGATGCGGCTGAAGGAAGGCCGCATCAAGCCGCTGGATCCGGCGCCGGAGTTCAATGAGGCGGTCATCGATCGCAGTGAGTGCATCGTCGGCATGATGGGCGCCGAGCCCTTCATGAACGCACTGGAGCAAGGCGCCGAGGTCATCATCGCCGGCCGAGCGAGCGACACGGCCATCTTCGCCGCGATGCCGGTGATGAAGGGCTTCCCCGAGGGTCTGGCCTGGCATGCCGGCAAGGTGCTGGAATGCGGCGCGGCCGCGGTGGTGAACCGCAAGACCGGCGATTGCATGTTCGCCTGGATCCGCAAGGACCACTTCGTGCTGGAGGCACCCGACTCCACACTGCAATGCACGCCGCAAAGCGTGGCATCGCACAGCCTGTACGAGAATGCCGATCCCTTCAAGCTGATCGAGTGCTCGGGCACGCTGGACCTGACCAACAGCCAGTACGAGCAGGTCAGCGAGCGCGGCGTCAAGGTGTCCGGCAGCGAGTTCATTCCGGCCAAGCGTTACACCGTGAAACTCGAGGGGGCAGAAAAGGTCGGCTACCAGAGCGTCATCATCGGCTCCATACGCGACCCCTTCTTCATCCGCCAGATCGACGACTGGACAGAGCGTCTGCTGGTACGCTGCCATGCGCGCGTGAAACAGGTTTACGGCGACCGGATGAAACCCGAGGACTACTTCATCAACATCCGCATCTACGGCAAGAACGGCACCATGGGTCCGCTGGAGCCGGTGAAGGAAAGCCTGGCCCACGAACTGTGCCTGATCATCGAGGTCACCGCGCCCAGCCAGGATGTGGCCAGCTCCATCGCCGGCATCGTGCGCCATCAGGGCCTGCACCTGCCCATCCCGGAGTGGAGCGGCCTCATCACGGCACTGGCCTGCCCGTACAATCCGGCCCACTTGGATCGCGGCCCGATCTTCCGCTTCAACGTCAATCACGTGGTGGAACCCGACAGCCCCCTGGAAATGTTCCCCATGGAAATGGTCATGGTGGGCGAACCAACCCAAAGCAAGGTGACAGCATGACCAAACTCGCAGAACTCGCAAGGCTGATCCGCAGCAAGAACGCCGGACCCTTCGTGCTGACCTTCGATGTGATGTTCGAGGACGAAGCGCGCTACCAGCGCGTCAAGAATTCCGGAGCGCTGACCCGCGAGGCAGTGGCCGGCTGCTACGGCCTGCCCCCCAAGGACGTGCTGTTCTTCTACTGCGACCATGCGCGGGCAGTGAAGGCATCCATACCGCGCCCCTATTTCCAGGGTGACCTGCGCGACAGCGATGGTCATGGCGGCCAGCAGTACGCGCCGCTGATGGACATCGAGATACCGTGACGTAATCGATTTGCGCGCAGTCCAGAACTGCGTGCGAATCACGGAAGTTTGCGCATTACCTTTGTGAGGAGGGGAACATGCAATCGCCGAACTGGAGTTCGATCGTGCCACGCCTGAAGGGCATCCTGGAGCACGTTGCCCTGCTCGGCGCCGCCATGGTGCCTGCAGTGGCATTCTCGCAAGGGGCGGCGGATTCCTATCCCTCCCGGCCCATCACCGTCATCATCCCGGTGGCGGCCGGGCCCACCGACGCCGAATTCCGCATCTTCCAGCCGAAGCTGGCCGAGATATTTACCCAGCCCTTCATCCTGGAGAATCGCCCGGGCGCCGGGCAGTCGGTTGGCACCGCGGTGGCCGCCAGGGCTGCGCCCGACGGCTACACCCTGCTGCTCACCAATGGGTCATTCACTGTCCATCCGAATTTCTACCCCAATCTCAGCTACGACATCATCAGGAACTTCGAGCCGGTGACCCAGCTCACCGAGCGCGACACCATCTTTGCGGTGAGCATGGCGTCCCTGCCCGAGGTGCACAACCTCAAGGAACTGGTGGCCTGGGGCAGAGCCCATCCCGGCACACTGAACTGCGGCACTTCGGGACGCGGCAGCATCACTCACATCGTCTGCGCTTCGCTGTCTTCCGTCACCAACCTGCCGATCACCCCGGTGCACTACAAGGGCGGCGGGCAAAGCCAGATCGATCTCATCGCCGGACGCACCCATTTCGTGGCGGGCAATCTGCTCAATGCCATCTCGGTGGTCAAGCAGGGCAAGCTGAGGATCATCGCCACGCTCAACCCGGAACGCTCCAAGCTGATTCCCGACGTTCCCACCAGCCTTGAGCAGGGCTTCGACGTGCAGTATCCAAGCTGGCTGGGTGTTCTGGTTCCCGCCGGCACCTCCCCCGCCATCATCAACAGGCTCTACACAGGCCTGCGGCAGGCCGCGCTGTCGCCCGAGGTATCGAAACAGATCGAAGCACAAGGCAGCACGCCCGTGGGCAGTTCGCCTGAGCAGTTCCGCAAGCAGATCGCCAGCGAGGCGGCGCGCTGGAAGAAGATCATCCAGGAACGCGGCATCAAGGCCGAAGACTGAACATCACGCGGCGGCAAGAATACGCAGGAAAAACAAAGTGAGGAGCAGACCATGAGCATTGCGGGGGAGTTGGCGGCGTTCGCCGTGAAGCAGGCCTATGCGGATCTTCCGCCAAAGGCCGTAGAACATGCGGAGATGCTGGTGTCCAGCACGGTGGCCAGCGCGGCACTGGGCTCCACGCTTGACTCATCCCGGATCGTGCGCGCGCTGGAGTTGCAGCGCGGCGGCTTGCCCGAGGCAACCCTGTGGTTCGGTGCGGCGGAAAAGCTGCCCGTCGCTGCGGCTGCCCGGGTCAATGCATTGATGAGCGATGCCGCGGCTTCCGACGACAGCGACCTGCGCAACATCGTGCACTCCGGCACCATCCTCGCCGCCACATCGCTCGCGCTGGCCGAGAAGACCGGGGCCACTGGCAAGGAAGTGCTGACGGCCATGGTCGTGGGACATGAGGTGGCGGGCCGGGTCAATGGCGCCATGATCGGCGGCCTGCAGACCAAGGGCTTCCACGGTTGCATCGCCGCCATCTTTGCCGGCGCGGCGGCCTCCGGCCACCTGCTCAAGCTGAACCAGGCACAGATGACCCAGGCCATCGCCCTGGCGGCGACATCGATGGGCGGGCTGCATGCCGCTGCAAAGACCAGCATTGCGCGCGAATATCATGCCGGGCTGGCCGCCATGCTGGGCATGAATGCGGCTCAGGTGGCGGCCATGGGCTTCTTCGCCGAAGAGGACATCTTCGAGACGGACAAGGGCTTTCTCGAGGCCTATGGCAAGGACCCGGATGTTGCCCAGATGACCTCAGGCCTGGGCCAGCGCTGGAGCATACTCACTGACATGGGCATCAAGCTGGTGCCCGGCGGCCATGCCAACCATGCCATCGCCGAGGCTGCGGCGAACGCCGCCCGCGAGGGCAATGTCGCGCCGCAGGATGTCGAGGCCATCATCATCTCGCGCCCCGGCTTCAAGGGCCTTACCGGGCCGCAATATCCCACCGACCTGATCGGCGTGGCGCACAGCCCGGCCTATTTCGCAGCCGCCGGAGTCGCGGACCGGACCTTCGGCTGGGCCTATGCCTTCGACGAGAAAATCAACAACCCTGTCATTCGCGGCCTGCTCGACAAGGTGCAGGTGATCGGGCCGCCGACGGAGAACCTGGAGCGCTACAAGTCCGGGGCTGTTGTGACCATTCGGACCCGTGACGGCCGCACCCATACCAGCACCGTCTATGCTCCACGCGGCGCGGCCATCAACGGCATCGCCTGGCAGGACGTCGAGGACAAGTACCGCGCGCTGGTACCCTATGGCAAGCTGTCGCCCGGCAACCTCGACAAGAGCATGAAGGTGATACGCAATTTCCGCGACGTAAAGCAGGTTTCGGAACTGATCGAACTGTTGCGCTGAGGCCACGGCGGCGCCCGCCGGTGCCTCGAATGTGCAACAACGTTTAAATCGCAGCAACATCAAGGAGCAAGGCAATGGCAGTCACCACCCCGAGCAAAGGCAAACGCCTCAAGGAACTCATCAAGGCACCCAGGATTCTCATTGCACCCGGCGTGTACGACGGTTACAGCGTTCGCCTGGTGGAAAAGCTGGGGTTCGCCTCCGGTGCCATCTCCGGCGCCGGGGTGTCCGAAAGCCATCTGGGCTGGGCGGACCGTGGCGTCATGAACTACGGCGACAACGTTGCCACTGCGAGACAACTCGCCGCCTGCACGGACAATCTGCTGCTGCAGGCCGACGCGGACACCGGCTACGGCAATGCGGTGAATGTATTCTTCACCGTGCGCGGTTTCGAAGATGCGGGCTGCGCCGCAGTGATGTTCGAGGATCAGATGTGGCCCAAGCGCTGCGGCCACATGGCCGGCAAATCCTGCATTCCCGCCGAGGAAATGGTGCAGAAGGTGAAAGCGGCCGTCGCCGCGCGGCGCGACCCGGATTTCGTCATCAAGTCGCGCACTGATGCAGCAGGCCCGCTTGGCGTCCAGGAAGCGGTGCGCCGCCTCAACATGTATGCCGAAGCCGGTGCCGACATGGGTTACGCCGATGCGCTGATGTCGGCCAAGGACATCGAGTTCGTGGCCCGGAACATTCCCATTCCCCTCGCCGTCAACATGGGCCTGGGCATTCGTTCGCGCCCGACCACGCCGCTGATTTCGCCGCGCCACCTTGAGGAAATGGGCGTGGCGCAGGTCTCCTACCCGCGCCTGCTTACCACCGCGGCATTGAAGGGCATGATGAACGCCATGCAGGTGTTCATGGACGAGGTGGTGGACAAGAACAACGTCGTCGACCGCCCCGACCTGCTCATGTCGTTTGACGAGATCAACGACATGATGGGCATGGAATTCCTTGAATCCCTTGAGAAGCAGTTCACCGCCTGATACGTCAGAAAGACAACATGGCCAAATCCATACTCATGCTCGACTGGCTCGACAAGGTGAAGGAAGCCCCTGTCGAGCCGGACTATCCCGTCATCGATCCGCATCACCACCTGTGGCTGTCCAACCATCGCCGCGAGTTCGCCTATCCCATTGAAGACCTGGGAAAGGACGTTCGCACCGGACACAACATCCTTGCCACTGTCTTCATCCAGTGCCTGTCGATGTATCGTGAAACAGGCCCCGAGCACCTGAAGCCGGTCGGAGAGACCGAGTGGATTGATTCCATTGCCACGGACTTCGGAAGCAGAAATCCGCAGGATGCCAAACTGTGTGCCGGCATCGTGGGCCACGTGGACTTCCGCCTGTCCGAGCATGTGGACGAGGCCCTGGAAGCGCACAAATCGGCCAGCGCGAGATTTCGCGGCATCCGGCAAGGGGCGTCATGGTCAGATGATGCTGAGATCACGCAGAACCGCGTCATTGGCCAGCAGCACCTGTACATGGACCCTGCATTCCGCAAGGGCTTCTCGCGCCTGTCAAAACACGACCTGACATTTGACGCATGGCTGTTCCATGATCAGTTGCCCGAACTGATCGACCTGGCGCGCGCTTTCCCCGACACCCGGATCGCTCTCGACCATATCGGCGCCCCGCTGGGCCTGGGTCGCTGGGCCAATCAGAAAGAACAGGTCTTTGCCGACTGGAAGAAATCGATCAAGGCACTGGCCGCCCTGCCAAACATGCATGTCAAACTGGGCGGCACCGTCATGCCCATGTTCGGATTCAACTGGGAGTCGCGTCCCCTGCCCCCCAGTTCTGACGAACTCGTGAAGGCTGTCGGCCATTTCTTCGAGGTGGCCATCGAGGCTTTCACGCCGGCGCGATGCATGTTCGAGAGCAACTTTCCGGTGGACAAGATTGCCTGCGCGTACGTGCCGCTGTGGAACAGCTTCAAGAAAATTGCCGCGCGCTACAGTGCATCCGAGAAAGCCGACCTGCTGCACGGAACGGCAAAACGGTTTTACCACCTTGATGGAATAGTCATTCCGCAGGTTCGCAGGGTAGTCGGATAGCAGGCGGGCAATGCCTGCAGGATCAATGCAGGGCGGCCCGCGCCGCAAACCCGTCCGGGGATTACGCCAGCGGCACGCGTTCCAGATAGTCCGGCACCTGGCAGGGCCAGTGCAGTTCTTCCTCGATGCGATGGCGCAGCGCGTCGGCTGCGGCCGGCTCGCCATGGGTGATGAAGATGTTGCGTGGTGGTTTGGCGCTGCCGCGCAGCCACGCCATGATCTCATCCGAGTCTGCATGGGCCGAGAAATTGTCGATCATCGCGACTTCGGCGCGCACCGGAACATATTCGCCGTGGATCTTGACGCTGGTTGCGCCGGCCATCATCGTCGCCCCGCGCGTGCCGCCGGCCTGGAAACCGGTAAACAGCACGGTGTTGCGCGGCTCCGGCAGGAAAGCCTTGAGGTGATGTACGACGCGCCCACCCGTCGC
The DNA here is from genome assembly GCA_903928055.1 of uncultured beta proteobacterium. GTDB lineage: Bacteria > Pseudomonadota > Gammaproteobacteria > Burkholderiales > SG8-39 > CAIYPG01. Next base: position 44,910 of record CAIYPG010000082.1, read on the forward strand.
CATGCCGCTGCCGGCAATGATGATCATCGGGCCATCACGACGGTTCAGCGCCTTGGATTCCTCGACCGTATGCACAAACTTCGCCGTGCCGTACAGCGCTTCGCACTCGGCCGGCGTCAGCCGGTGCTCACCCGGGTGCCTGCGGAAGATCTGTGTGGCATCCACCGCCATCGGACTGTTGAGGAACACCGGGATGTCCGGGATGAGGCGCTGCCTTTTCAGCTGGCTCAGGCAGTACAGCACGGCCTGCGCGCGCCCGACGGCAAATGACGGAATGATGACCACGCCCTTGCGCTCCGCCGTGCGGTTGACTACGTCGGCCAGCTTGATGCGCGGATCCTCCGGGGCATGCGTGCGATTGCCGTAGGTCGACTCAACCACCACGAAGTCTGCCGGCGGGATCGGCGTCGGCGGATTCATCAGCACATCGTTCGGCCGTCCCAGGTCACCCGAGAACAGCACCGTGCCATGCTGGCCGCGCACCATGAGCATGGCTGCGCCGAGCAGATGGCCGGCCGGCAGGAAGCTGGCATGCACGCCATCGCCCAGGTCAATCTCACGACCGAAATCGACCGTGACGAATTGCCTCAGGCAGTGCATGGCGTCCATTTCCGTGTATAGCGGCAACGCAGGCTTGTGCTTGGAGAAGCCCTGCCGGTTGGCGTACTCAGCCTCTTCCTCCTGAAGGCGCGCGCTGTCGGGCAGCATCACTTCGGACAGGTCACGTGTGGCAGGTGTGCAGTAGATGCGCCCGCGAAAGCCATTGCGCACCAGCAAGGGAAGGTAGCCGCTGTGATCAATGTGCGCATGGGTGAGCAGCACCGCGTCCAGGGTTTGCGGATCGACCGGCAGGCGCGACCAGTTGCGCAGGCGCAATTGCTTGTAGCCCTGGAACAGCCCGCAATCGACCAGGATCTGGCGATAGCCATCGCGCAGCAGATACTTCGAGCCGGAAACGGTGCCGGTGGCACCGATGAACTGCAGGTCCATCAGTTGCTCCACATCAGATCATCAATCTCGAATTCACGGTCGCAATGCATCAATGTACGCTCAACGTACCGTTATGACCGGCACGTCAGACAGATGCAGCACCTTGCTGGCCACTGAGCCAAGCAGCAGGTTGCCGGTAGCTGTCATGCCACGCGTCCCGAGGCAGACCAGGTCGTATTTGCCACGCTTGGCCTCGGCAACAACGGTCTCTGCGATGGGCCCGACCGCCAAGACAGACCTTGCAGCATAGCCCGCATTCTTGAGTGTTTTGAGCACGGGCTTGAGCGCTTTCTCGCTTTCATCCTTGTAATACCTCTGGACACCGGCCTTGCCGACGATCATCGACACCCGGCCTGCTGCCGGCAGCGGCAAATGCACGTGGACTGCCACGATCTCCGGTCGCTCCAGCCAGTTTGTGGCAAGGCTGATCAGTTTGCGCGCCGCACGGAGGGAATGGGGAGAGCCGTCTGATGCAAGAAGGATCTTTGTCATGTTATCTCCTTTAGATGGCTGCTGGATTGGGGAATTCTTCTACGCGCCCCCGAGGCAGAGCAGCCCCTCGCGTATGTGTTGCGCAAGATCCGTGCTGCGCACCAGTCCCACCACCCCGAACCCGGCAATGATTAGGCCGGCCACGAATCGCGTCGAAGGCCTTTTCAAACGGGTGCCAAAGCGCCGCATCAGCCAGCCCGCGGCCAGCAGATTGGGCAGCGTACCCAGACCGAAAAGCAGCATGATGGAGGCCCCGCGCAGCGCGCCACCACTTACCAGCGCGAGCGTCAGCATGCTGTAAGCAAGGCCGCATGGCGTCCAGCCCCATATCGCGCCTGAGGCAATACGCCCGCCAACAGTATCGGTGCCCGGCAGGCGCCGCGAAACGCTGCGCACGACGGGCCAGGCGCGCGCGCCGAGCCGCTCGATCGCCAGCACCGCATTTCCCCGTCCTGCCACATACAGTCCGAGCAGAATCAGCATGCCGTTGGCAACGACAAAGAGCATGATCTGCGCCGGCAGCAGCGTCGCCATGGTGAATGCAGTCCCCGCCCCCCCGGCCAGCCAGCCACCCAGCGTGTAGCTGGCAATGCGCCCGCCATTGAAGGCCAGCTGCGCAGACAGCGGTGCGCTTTCTCCGGAGCGACGCAGCGTGAACGCACCGACCACGCCACCGCACATGGCAATGCAGTGGACGCCACCAAGCAGGCCAACCGTCAAGGCAGTGAGGAGCATTCCGTCCATTCAGACCCCGGACCGAATGGGCTCAGACGACACGGGAATAGCGCTCGCGCTCCTGTCCCGCACGCAGGTAGCGGTCGAACACCATGCAGACGCTGCGCACCAGTAGGCGGCCGCGCGGCGTGACGGTGATCCACTTGTCGTCAAGTTCGACCAGGCCATCTTCTTCCAGGGCCTTCAGTGACTCGAGCTCAGGCTTGAAATATTCATCGAAGTCGATCAGGTGAGAAATGGCGATGGATTCCTTGGAAACCACAAAGCTGCATGCCAGTGAACGGATCACCGCGCGCCGCAGCAGATCATCGGGACTGAGTTCCATGCCGCGCAGCACCGGCAGGACGCCCTGATCCAGCGCACTACGGTAATCGTCAAGCTCCCGCGTGTTCTGGATGTAGGCCGGTCCAATGCTGCCGATGGATGACACGCCCAATCCTATGGTATCGCCATCTCCGGTGGCCGTGTAACCCTGGAAATCGCGCTGCAACCGACCCTGGCGCTGTGCCAGCGCCAGATCGTCCGCCGGCTTGGCAAAGTGATCCATGCCGATATAGACATAGCCCGCCTCCTGCAGTCTCCGGATGGCGAGGATGAACAGCTCGAGTTTCACTTCCGGCGTGGGCATGTCTGCATCAAGGATGCGACGCTGCGGTTTGAACAGTGCCGGCAGGTGCGCATATCCATAGAGTGCGATACGGTCCGGATCGGCTTCGATCACCAGGTCCAGCGTTCGGGCGAAACCCTCGACATTCTGCCGGGGCAGTCCGTAGATGAGGTCGACGTTGACCGACTTGAATCCGGAGGAGCGCGCAGCCCTGATCACGGCCATCGTCTGCTCCACGCTCTGCACGCGATTCACTGCACGCTGAACGTCGATGTTGAAATCCTGGACGCCG
>CAIYPG010000083.1 GCA_903928055.1 uncultured beta proteobacterium
ACCCCGTCATTACTGATAATAAATATTCTTTTTTATCGCATGAATATTCAATATTTACGCCAGATTGATATTAATCATGTGACCGTCAAGGCAGCCCCGTCCGGCCGTGCCGTGCACGACGCCCGCGCCATGCCTGCAACGCTGTCGCCCGCCACAGACAATCCGTTTGCCGAAAGAAACGCAGTCCGTTGATTCAATACGCACTGCCTTCGACGCAACGCGTGGCACGGGGCTTGCAATACCTCTGCCCGTGTCGGAGCCATCGAGCTGCGGAGGGGCGGTGCGCATCCACACTGCACTTCTTTCAATCCAACACAGATAGGACACGCCATGCTCGACAGCCTGCGCAAGCGCGACCCCGCACGAGAAAACGCCCGACCCGGATACAACCCGCCGCCACAGTCGCCATTCGGCAGCATGAAGGAGGCACTCAGTCCCGCTGCACCGGCCACTGTTGCCGCCACGGCTGCCGATGCGACAAACCCTGTCGAAGCGCCCAGACCCGAGGCCGCGAAGGCCACGGGTGAAAACACAGGCAGCAAGCTCATCGTCGGGCCGGACATCAAGCTGAAGGGTGCCGAGATCACCGACTGCGACACGCTGGTGGTGGAAGGCCGCGTCGAGGCGGCGATGGACAGCCGCGCGATCCAGATCGCCGAACACGGCGTGTTCGTCGGCACCGCCGGCGTGGACATGGCCGAAATCCGCGGGCGCTTCGAGGGCGAACTAACCGTGCGCAAGCAACTGGTGATCCGCGCAAGCGGCCGCATCTCCGGCAAGATCCGCTATGGCAAGGTGGCCATCGAGGAAGGTGGCGAATTGTCCGGGGACATTGCCGCGCTGTCCACGACGGGTAATGGATCCGCGTCAAACCCGGGACCTGCAAAACTGCTGAACACACGCTGAACGTGTGATCGAAGGGACCCTGCCGCATGCGGCATGGTTAATCCCGCGTGCGACGCGTTAGAATCGGCGGGCCATGAATTGCCCGCCGCTTTCTTTACTGTGCACGTAAGCGCCCTGCGCCGCGCCCTTCTCTTCATCATCGTTCTGATGATGCTTGCACCACCGCTGCATGCGGCGCGCGAACGCGTTCCAACGCCGAAAACGGGCGACCGCAACGGTGCGAGCTATGCCAGCCGCGATGACGTGTCGCGCTTCATCACCGAAATGGTGGAGCGCCACGGCTTCGTTCGCGAAGAACTGCAGGCGCTGTTCCGCAAATCGGTGTACCAGCCGGGCATCATCAAGGCGATCACGCCGCTGCCGCCAAGGGATGGCACGCAGGGCCGCTCCTGGCAGACCTATCGCGCGAACTTCGTCAACCCGCAGCGCATCGAAGCCGGGCAGCGCTTCCGCGCCCAGTATGCCGCGGCACTGGCCCGCGCCAGCGCCGAGTTCGGCGTGCCGGAGGAAATCATCCTCGCCATCATTGGCGTGGAGACCATTTACGGCCGCAACATGGGTTCGTATCGCGTCGTCGATGCGCTGGTGACGCTGGGCTTCGACTATCCGCCGCGCAGCGAATATTTCCGCAGCGAGCTGGAGAATTACCTCTTGCATGCACGCGATACCGGCATCGACGTGTTCAGCGTCAAGGGCTCGTACGCCGGGGCGATCGGCATTCCACAATTCATGCCCGGCAGCCTGCGGCGCTTTGCATTGGATTACGACGGCGACGGCCAGGCAAACCTGGTGGCCAGCCCGGTGGATGCCATCGGCAGTGTGGCGAACTTCCTGAAGGATCACGGCTGGGAACGCGGCGGTGCAATTGCAGTTGCGGTTCGCGTGGAGGGAGAAGCGTTCCGCAAGTTCGTCGACGGCTCGGTGAAGCCGGCGAATCGCATCGCCGACCTGGCAGCCGCCGGCGTGAGTCTCGCCGAGGAGGTCTCTGGCGTGGTCCCGGAGACATTGTGCGCATTGGTGGAACTGGAAACGCCCGGACGGCCATCGGAGTATCGGGCGAGCCTGAATAATTTCTATGTCATCACCCGCTACAACCGCTCCAGCTTCTATGCCGCCGCCGTCATGGACCTGGCCCAGGCGCTGCGCGTGACCGTCCCCTGAATCGAGGTCACCTTCCCCCGGGTCTGACCGCCGACGGCACCGCCCTCACGACCACCTCGCAACCCATTATTTTCATTCAATAAATTGGGTGAAAAATTTGCCAGTGTCATATCATTGCCGGAACCCAAATCCCAGAATAGAATCGCGCTCCAGCAGGCGAGATACGTAATTTTACGTATGTCACATGGATGTCACGGCGGTATGCCTTAGCGGAGTGCAGATGGATCGCTTCAGCAACGAGTTCGACGTCGCAAGAACAATCAAAACAACCGACCCGACGGCCGTGAAGGCAGAAGTCGATCGCATCTTCCTTGAGCTGTATCCGGATGCGCGCATCGACGTGCTCAACAAGGCCTTCAGCGATGCCACCGAGATGTACAGCGGCGCCTTCCCCGGCTTCCATGCCTGCGACACCGCCTATCACGACATCCAGCATGTGCTTGAAGTCACGCTCGCGATGGCGCGCCTGATCGATGGCTACGAGCGCAGCCGCGTCGGCATCGAGCCGATCAATGAACAACTGTTCCGCCTTGGCGTGATCACCGCACTGTTCCATGACATCGGCTACCTGCGTCGCGCGAACGACGACAAGCCGGTGGCCAATGGCGCCGAGTACACCATGATTCACGTCTCGCGCGGCTCGCAGTTCCTGCGCGAATACATGCCGCGCATCGGCATGCAGGACATGGCCGACGTCGCCGCCTCGCTGATCCATTTCACCGGCTACGAGCGCGCGGTCAACACCATACAGGTACCCGGGCTGGTCTATCGCCTGCTCGGCAACCTGCTCGGATCGGCCGACATCATTGCCCAGATGGCCGACCGCCGACCGCTGCTACCTCGAGAAATGCCGCGACCGCCTGTATCCGGAATTCGTCGCCGGCGGCATCGCCAGCAAGCGCCTGCCCAATGGCGAAAGCCAGATCATCTATGCCTCGGGCGATGACCTGGTGCGCAAGACACCCGGCTTCTACGCCGGTGCAACTCGACGTCTCGAGGGCGATCTGCAAAGCGGCTATGCCTACGCTGAATCGCATTTCCAGGGCCAGAACCTCTATCTCGAAGAACTGAGCAAGAACATCAAATTCGCCGGCGAGATCGCCGCCGAGCCGGACATTTCAGCAGGCCTGCGCCGCCAGCCTCCCGAGACGCTCAAGCCCTGAGCCGGCAAACGCTGCGAAAGCCCCGACGGCACGGCCCTCGGGGCTTTTTCATTCCGGTGCTCAGTTGCGCCAAACGCCCATTGCGGGCAGCATCGGCCTGCAAAGAACAATCACCCAACGGAGAAAGCTCTCATGCTGCACAAACCCGCAGTCACCAGCGCCCCCATCAACGATCTCATGACAAAACGCTGGAGCACGCGTGCCTTCGACGCCTCGAAGCCGGTGACGTCCACAGAACTTGCCGCGCTGCTCGAAGCAGCACGCTGGGCGCCTTCGGCAAACAACAGCCAGCCCTGGCGTTTCCTCGTCTGGAACAAGGCCACGGACGAAGCCTCGTGGCGCCGCGCCTTCGAATGCCTCGCGCCCGGCAACCAGGCCTGGGCCGGCAACGCGCCTCTGTTGGTCCTCTCCTGCGTCGCCGCGACCGCGCCTGACGGCAAACCCTATCGCCACGGCGGCCACGACACCGGCATGGCCACCTTCAGCCTCATGCTGCAGGCCGTGGAATTGGGCCTCGCCGCGCATGCCATGGCCGGCTTCAATGCCGACAAGGCGCGCGCCGAATTCGGCGTGCCGGCGGAGTTCACGCCGATGACCATGGTTGCGATCGGCCATCAGGCCGCACCGGAAATCCTGACCGATGATGTGAGGGCAAAGGAACTCGTCCCGCGCACGCGGCGCGCGCTGGCCGAGACGTTCTTTGCAGGAGCCTGGGGAAAGGGCGCCTGACCAGCCAAGCAGTCTTCGCCCTTCGATAAGCTCAGGGCGAACGGTAGCTGATCAAAAGGACTCTAATTTTCATTCGCCCCCAGCACGCGCTCGATGCGGCGGTCCGGCACCAGCCAGGCCGTCGCCACACATACATAAATCGCGAGCGACACCTGCGGAAACCAGAACGAGGCCGCGATGGCCACCGTGTATGCGACCAGCGACATTTTTCCCTTCCGATCATTGCCAACCGCCTTCTTCAGCACCGAGTCCGGACCTTGCGAGGTAATGATCAACTGTTGCAACACCGAGTAGGCGAATCCCGACATCAGCAGCACCGCGCCATAGAGCGCCGACGGCCCGGATGCGAAGTGGTTCTCCCCCATCCAGCCCGTGACAAATGGAATCAGCGACAGCCAGAACATCAGGTGCAGGTTCGCCCAGAGGATCGCGCCTGTCACCCTGCGGCAGGCATGCAGCATGTGATGATGGTTGTTCCAGTAAATGCCCAGATAGACAAAGCTCAGTACGTAGCTGAGAAACACTGGCAACAGTGGCAACAGCGCATCGATGGTCTCGCCATGCGGCACCTTCATCTCCAGCACCATGATCGTGATGAAGATCGCGATCATGCCGTCGCTGAAGGCTTCCAGTCTGGTTTTGCCCATGCTTATTCCGTTTGATGTTCCGGTTTGATGAATTCAGGGTGTCGCGGCATGTTCATATGCCGCGAGACACCATTCCTTTTCGCCCTTAAGCCAGCTGCCGAACACCCACTCGGGCCCGATCGTATCGAGGTCGAAGCTCGGCTGCCTGACAGGATATTGCGCAATGCGTTTGGCACCCGCCGCGAGCGCAGCTGCAAATTGCGTCAGTGGCAACCTGAGCGCGTAGGTATGGGTGCCGCCGGCAAAGCCGAACACGATACCGGTCTGCGGATGCCGCAGCGCGGGAACACCACAATAGACTGCTCGGCAATCAACCGGCAACTGCGAGGGTAGTTCATCCCAAAGCCGCGCCACCAGATCCGGATGCGTGCCCAGCGAATCATAGGGCCGCACCACCTGATCCGGCGTTGCGATCCGCGGCAGGCCGGGCTTCAGGTGCGTTGGCTCGAAGTGCTGGCGCAGGCCTGCGTTGGCGGGATGGTCGGCAAGTTCCTGTGCGGGAGGCATGCCACATTCTAAAGGAGCGGCACGCCACCGCCTGCATACGAACATCCGCCACCGCTCACCGCGGGCAGCACTCCGAGGAAACTCTCCTGAAAGCACTGGGCGCTTACGCCGAGGCTATCGCCGCACCGCGAAAGTCCGGCGCACTCCAAACTCATTCCAAGAACAGCAATTCAGGACACAGCGGCCTGCTGCTGCGGAATGAAGGTCTCTTCAGTCCAGCGCGTCGTGACGCGGTTGGCGAGGAAATCCGGGTGGCGCAGCACGGCGCGATGGAAAGCGATGGTGGTCTCTATGCCCTCGACGACGAAGGACTCCAGTGCCTCGGACATGCGTGCAATGGCCTGCGCGCGGTCGCTGCCATGCACGATCAGCTTGGCAATCATGGAATCGTAATAGGGCGGAATGAAAACGCCGGTACGGCAATGGGTATCCAGGCGCAAGCCCTCCCCCGACGGCGCCGACCAACGGGTGATGCGGCCGGGACTGGGTTGGAAATCCGCCTCCGGTGACTCGGCGTTGATACGACATTCGATGGCATGGCCGCGAAGCTGCAAGTCCTGCTGCCCGAACGACAACTGCGCTCCGCCAGCCACCCGCAACTGCTCGGCCACGAGGTCCACCCCTGTGACCATCTCCGTGACAGGATGTTCGACCTGGATGCGCGTGTTGACCTCGAGGAAGTAGAACTCGCCCGTGTCCATGTCGAGGATGAATTCCACCGTCCCTGCATTGCGGTAGCCGACATGGCGGAGCAGACTCACGGCCGCCGCACCCATGCGTTCCCGGTGCGAGGGGGAGATGAGAGGCGACGGCGCTTCCTCGATGATCTTCTGGTGGCGACGCTGGGTGGAGCAGTCACGCTCCCCCAGGTGGACGACGTTGCCGTGGTGATCCGCCATGGCCTGGATCTCGACATGGCGGGCACGCTCCACATAGCGCTCGATGAACAGCGTCGGATCGCCGAAAGCGGCACCCGCCTCGCGACTGGCGCTGTCGAAGGCCTCGGCCACTTCGGCGGCGCAACGCACCACACGCATGCCGCGGCCGCCGCCGCCCGCACTGGCCTTGAACAGAAAGGGGTAGCCCGCGCGCCCGCCGAATTCCAGCGCATCCAAAGCGCTGCCGACGCGGTTGGTGCCCGGCACCGTGGGCACGCCGATCTGCTCGGCAATACGCCGTGCCGCCAGCTTGTCGCCCACCGCCTCGATGGCCTCGGCGCCGGGCCCGACGAATACCAGCCCATGCTCGGCGCAGAGCCGCTGGAAGGGTGCACGCTCGGATAGAAAGCCATAGCCCGGATGCACCGCGTCGCAGCCCGTTCCCAACGCCGCCATCACGATGGCATTGCGGTTGAGATAACTTTCCGAAGCGGGAGCTCCCCCGATGCAGACCGCGCGATCGGCGAGCTCGGCCGCCATGGACCCGCGATCGGCCTCGGACACCGCCACCACGGCCTCGATACCCAATGCATGGCAGGCACGGACGATGCGCACCGCAATTTCGCCGCGGTTGGCGACCAGCACCCGGCGCAGCGGACGTCCGCCCAAGTCAAACATCAGGCATCAGGCTTGATGTGGATCAGCACCTGACCGTGCTCCACCATCTTCCCGTTCTCGGCAAGGATGCGGGTCACCGTCCCGGCCACCCCCGCCTTAACCGAGTTGAACAGCTTCATCACCTCGATCAGGCAGATGGTGTCTTCGGCCGCCACTTTCTGGCCAACCTCGATGAACGGCTTTTCACCCGGCGATGACGCACGATAGAAGATGCCGAGCAGCGGCGCGGACACGGCAACCTCGCCCGGCGCAGGGCCTGCCGCCGGAATCGCTGCTGGAGCGGCAGCAACGGGCGCTGCAACCGGCCGGGGTGCACTTGCCTGCGGCGGGATGACGGAAACGGATGCCGCCGGGACTGGCGCGAAGGCTGGCACGTCGTCCCCGCCCTTCTCCTTCTGCACATGCAGTTTGAGGTCGCCGATCTCCAGCCGGATATCGTTGTAGCCGGATTCATCGATGATCCTGAGTATGTTCAGGACATCTTCGTTAGTCATGTCCATCGGACGTTTCCTTGTTGTTCAAATAGCCGATGCAGGGATCGGCACTCCTTCGCCCCCCCCGGGTGTGACGAGAGACTACCTGAAGCCCGGGTGCGATGGCGCTGCCGCCATCGGGGTAGAATCATTTTTTTTACAATGTAAAAATACCCCGGACATGCCGGCGTCGCGCAAACATCCCCCCGCAGGAACCCAGAGCATTGCCCGCACCATTCTTGTCCTGAAAACCCTGGCACTGCGCAAGGAAATCGGCTGGCGTCTGACCGACCTGGCCGCACATTGCAATCTGGACAATGCCACCACCTATCGCATCGTGGCCTGCCTGACCACGGAGCGGCTCGCGCAGCAGCGTGCCAGCGACCGGCGCTACATCCCGGGGCCGTTGCTGTTCGAGCTGGCACTCGCGGTCCCCGCATACAACGCCTTTGCATCTGCGCTGCGGCCTGAACTGCTGCGCCTGGCGCGTCGACTCGACTGCATCGCCTTCCTGTACCTGCGCTCGGGCAATGAATCGATCTGCATAGAGCGGGTGGGCAGCGCGCCGGTGCAACCGCTCACGGTGGTGGGCACACGCCGCCCGATGGCCGGATCGATGGCAGGAATGGCCATGCTGCTGCCGCTGCCTCGCAAGGAGCAGCAGGCGCTGATCGCCGAGGTGCGAAGCCATCCACCCATGGCGGAGCGCGCGCCCAGCTACCGGAAGATCCTGCAGCGCTCGCGCCGCCACGGATTCGGCGTCAACCGTGGCGACGTGGTGCCAGGCCTGGCCGGCCTGGCCGTGCCCATCATGGATGCCGGCGGCTGGCCTTTTGCAGCCATCGGCATCATGGGACCGACTGCCATGTTTGCCGCCGCGCGCCTGAGCCGGCTGGGAGAATCGATGCGCGAGGAAGCCTATCGCATCGGCCGCGAGCATGCCGGCCTGATCAGGGACCTCCAATTCCCGGGCGACGGCAAAAACGGCAATAAGCTCAAGCAGTAAGCCCGCCCCACAACACCTCCCCTGCAGAAGGTGCCTGCCTTCCCGGCACCCCGTCGCAGATCCCCACGACGACCACGAAATTTGGCAAACAAAAAAATCCGGTTGGTCATACTTGCAAGAAATACAAGCATACAAACGGCAAGTCCAACAACGGAGGCGGCAATGAGGTTCTTCGAATTTTCTGCGGATCTTTACCACCCTGCCATGGCGGCGGGCATCCTGGCGGGCCTGTTGGGCGGCATGAATGCAGGCAATGCCTGGGCACAGGCCAGCTATCCCACCAAGGCCGTGCACATCATCATCCCGGCCGGTCCTGGCGGCGTGACCGATCTGCAGGTGCGCCTGGCGGCCAATAAACTTTCCAAGAGTTTTGGACAACCTTTTGTGGCGGATAACCGCCCCGGCGCCGGCACCACGCTGGGCACGTCGCTTGTAGCCAAGGCCCCGCCCGATGGCTACACACTGCTGGGCATGACCGGCAGCTTTACCACCGCTTCGGTGACCTACGCCAAGCTGCCCTACGACCCGGTCAATGACCTGGTGCCCGTGTCGCAGTTCGCAGTGATGCCCTACATGCTGGTGATCAATCCCGCCGTCCCGGCTCAAAATGTGAAGGAGTTCATCGCCTACGCCAAGGCCAACCCGGGCAAGCTCAACTACGGCACCACCGGCATGGGCACCCTTGCCCACCTGTCCGGCCTGTGGCTGGAGAAGCTCACCGGCATCCAGATGACGCAGGTGCCGTACAAGGACGTGGCCGCCGAGATCGGCGACCTCGTGCAGGGACGCCTGGATGTCACGCTCGCCACGCCAACCAATGTGCTGGGACATGTCAATGCCGGCAAGCTGAGGGGGCTGGCCTGGACCAGCACCGAGCGCTCACGCATGCTGCGCAGTCTCCCTACGACAGGCGAGCAGGGTTTGCCGGAATTCACGGTGATCGGGATGATGGGCTTCTGGGCCCCGAAGGGCACGCCCGCTGCCATCGTCAATCGTCTCAGCGCCGGGATCAGGGAAGCCGCCAAAGACCCGGAGATCATTGCGCGCCTGGGTGCCGATGGCACCGACCTGGTCGGCAGCACGCCCGAGGAATTCCGCAAGATCGTCGTCACCGAGATCGACCGCTGGGGCAAGTTGGTCAAGGAATCCGGCATGGAGCTGCTGACGGAATAGTCCGGCATCACCCCGAAACAAGGAATGAACTCATGAGAAAAATCGGAATCATCGACCAGACTTTCCGCGACGCGCCGCAATCGCTATGGGCCTCGCGCATCAGCACACCCATGATGCTGCCCATCTCGGAGAAGATGGACCACATCGGCTTCGACTATATGGATGTGGGGGGCGCGGGCGCCATCGTCGATGTGGCCATCCGCCACCTCAAGGAAAATCCCTGGGAGCGCACGCGCCTCCTGCGCGAGCGCATCCGCAAGACGCCCATGGCCTTCGCCATCCGCAGCCGCAACGGCATCGGCTTCAAGATCATCCCCCGCGACATCCAGTTCCTGTGGGTCGAGCGCCGCGTGAACGGCAGCAGCGGCCTGCGCGTCCTGCGCTCGAACGACCCGCTGCAGGACCTGGACAACATCGTGCCGGCGCTGAAGTACGCCAGGGAAGAATTGGGCATATACACCGTGGGCGCCCTGGCCTACGGCCTGAGCCCGGTGCACACCGACGAGATGTACCAGGCAAAGGCAAAGGAGTTGATCGCCCGCGCCAATGTCTCGGCAATCATGATCAAGGATGCAGGCGGCCTGCTTACGCCCGACCGCATCCGCACCCTGGTGCCGGCGCTCAAGGCCGTCATCGGCGACCTGCCCCTGGAGCTGCACAGCCATTGCATGACGGGGCTCGCGCCGCTGGTCTATCACGAGGGCGTGAAACTGGGCGTGACGCAGGTGCACACCTCCATCGCGCCGCTGGCCAACGGCAACGGCCAGCCGGCCATGCAGACCATGGTGCGCAACCTGCGCGAACTGGGCTACCAGGTTGACGTGGACGACAAGCTGGTGGAGGAAGTCAGCCGGCATTTCCACCGCGTGGCCGAACAGGAAGGCAAGCCCAAGGGCGTGGCGCAGGAATACGACGCCTTCCATTTCGAGCACCAGCTTCCCGGGGGCATGATCAGCAACTTCAAGTCGCAGCTCACCGACATCGGAAAGCAGCACCTGCTGCCGCAGATCATGCAGGAGTGCGTGCAGGTGCGCAGGGAACTCGGCTGGCCCATCCTCATCACGCCCTTCGCCCAGATCGTGGGCACCCAGGCCTTCCTCAACGTCGTGAACAGCGAGCGCTACAAGGTCGTCACCGACGAGGTGAAGCGCTACGTGATGGGCTGGAACGGCAAGCTGCTGGCGCCGGTGGAGCCCAACGTGCTCGACAAGATCATCGCCAACGGCTCGCCGGCGATCAAGCCCTGGAAGCAGGAAGACGAGGAGCTCGGCCTGCCGGCACTGCGCAAGAAGTATCCCAACATGAGCGACGAGGAACGGTTGCTGCGGGATGCCTACGCCGGATCGCAGGTGGACGACATGCTCGCTGCCGGTCCGATGCAGACCGAGTACCACTTCGACATGCCGGCGGTGTGCCTGCTGAAAGAACTCGCCAAACGCCCGAAGATGGCGCGGGTCTTCATCCAGAAGAAGGACCTGCTCATCGATATCAAAGGCTGAGCGCGCAGGCCGCCATCACCTGGCTGACGGCGCTGCGGCTGCGGTGGGCGAGTAAAGCGGGAAGCGGAGGCTGGCGGCGAACCGAAGCGCGACCGGCCTCCCGATCAGGGATTCATTATGATCAGAAGCGGATATTTTCGACTATTTCAAGCACGTTTTAATAACTATTATTATCAGCGATTGATCAGTCGAAAACCGTTGCCTGCCCCCTGGATACCCCTGCTGGGTAAAGTTTTTGGCGGACTACACGAAAATGGAGATGCCCGGGATGGCCTTCACGCGATCCAGGCTGCCTAGCGATCGCTGCAGCAGCGCCAAAGCGCGCATCACGCAGATCTTTGCCGCAAGCTGCGGCCCGTGCAAGATCGACCTAGTTCCCGGCGGCGCCAGTGACCACCACCTCTTCGCCGACGCGCGGAATCTGGCCGCTGATGAAGATGATGTTGCCTCACGGATCAGGGGCAAGAAAATGCCGCCGATCTTGATTTCACCGTCGAAGCTGTAGCCGAGTGCGGCGGCTTCCTTAAACTTTGTGTTGCGAGGCATTGAGGGAAACTCCGGACATTGAAGAAAAAAGTATCCAGCCGAATGACGTCCGCATTAGGCAGTCCACCCCCTATTTACCCCAGAATACACAGCATACTCAGCCGTAAATACAACTTCGATATGAAAACTTCTCAGTTGTTCCGTCCGCTCGATTCACCCAGAAACACTTAGTCCCAAAGTCAGCGGTCCGCACACTGAAGTGCGTGACACCGCAGCCCATTTTTTCCGCCGCCTCTGGATGCAGCGAGAGCGCGGCCATCAAGACCTGCGTATCTTCAGCGCCAACCCTGTCACCCAACTCGTATTTATTAAGCATACCTTTAAGATACGCAGCGGCATCTTCCTTCTTAGCAAAATAAAGCGAACCTGTTGATTCACGGAGCAAACTGGGCCAGTGTTCATGCTGAATTCTGAGCCACTGGTTTAAGGAAGAATTCTGCTACGTTGTTGTGGATAAGTCTATGTAGGCGGCCG
>CAIYPG010000084.1 GCA_903928055.1 uncultured beta proteobacterium
ACGCTTGACGAAGGCACCACCATGATGACGAACATCGTGGAGACGGACCTGGATGCGATCAAGATCGGCCAGAAGGTGACGGTGACGTTCCGTCCCACTGACGATCCCAAGATCGCCGTTCCCATGTTCAAGCCCGTCTAGGTTCAGGCGTGGCAACCCCTGCGACCCTCGCCCCGGGGCGTCGCAGGGACGAAGGTCCGGGCGGATCCTCCGCCAATCTCACAAGGTGAAACGCGCCATGCCTCACCAGGGAATTTTTTCCGGCATCAAGGTTCTCGCCGCGGTGCGCGTGCTCGCCGCGCCGTTCGCCACCTATCAACTGGCGCTGCAGGGCGCTGATGTCCTGACGATTGAGAACCCGAAAGAGCAAGACAGCATGCGCACCGCCGCGAGTGACCACGGCACGGAACTCAACCGGCAGCAGATGGGGACCGGCTTTCTTGCACAGAATTCCAACAAGCGGGCCATGACGCTGAACCTGGCCTCTCCGGAGGGGCAGGAGATCTTCCGGCAATTGGCCAGAGAAGCCGACGTGGTGGTCGAGAACCTCATCGCCGGCACCATGCCTCGCTACGGCCTGGGTTACGACGATCTGAAAATACTCAATCCGGATCTCATCTACTGCTCGGTGACGGGCTTCGGGCAGACCGGCCCGTATGCACGCAAGGCCGCCATCGACATGGCGATACAGGCCGCCAGCGGCATGATGAGCATGACGGGCACGCCGGAGACGGGCCCGCTCAAGGTCGGCTTCACCGCGGTGGATTACACCACCGGATACGCCGCAGCGCTGGCCATCGTGTCGGCGCTCTATCACCGTGCGATGACAGGCGAGGGGCAGCATATCGACGTCGCCATGCTCGATACGGCGCTGGCCATGAACAGTGTCAACACGACGCGTGCCGCCACCACTGGCAAGGTATCCAAACTGGCAGGCAACGGCTCGGGCCATGGCGGATTCATCACCGACGTGTTTCGCTGCAAGGAGGGGAAGTTGTCCATTGCCACCTCCACTGCGCTGCGTCGCCAGAAGCTTTACAAGGCTATCGGTCGCGAGGACATCCCGCTGGATCCGCGCTTTGCCACGCCTGACCTGTGCCGTGAAAACTACGGCGAGTTGTACGCGGAAATCGAAAACACGCTGATGGCCAGGACTGCCATTGAATGGGAGGACATCATCCTCGCGGGTGGTGCCGCCGCCATGGCGGTACGCGATATGAATCAGGCGGTGTCGCATCCGCAAATCGAGCATCGCGGCTTCCTGCACCGGTTCGAACATGATCCTTCACTGGATGCCGCCATCACCGTGCCCAAGGCGCCGTATCAGTTTTCGGCAACCCCCGGAGGGATTCATTCGCTCCCGCCGCGCTTTGGGCAGCATACCGATGAGGTACTGGACAAGCTTGGGTACTCCGCCGAGCGCATCGCCGAACTGCGCAGGTCAGGCATCATCTAGGAGGCCGTCATGTCCATCAAAAATAAAGCATGCATCGCCGGCGCGTTTGAGCACCCGACGCGCCTTGCCACCGACAAGTCCGTCGCACAACTGCACGCGGAGTGCGCCGCGGGCGCATTGGCAGACGCGGGGCTCTCCTTCAAGGATGTCGATGCCTACTACTGTGCCGGTGATGCGCCAGGCGGGGCACTGTCCATGATGGACTACATGGGCATCAGGCAGCCGCGCCAACTGGACAGCACCGAATCGGGCGGCACCTCCTACCTCATGCACGTCATACATGCTGCGCAGGCCATTGCGGCCGGCCATTGCGATATCGCGCTGATCACGCTGGCCGGGCGCCCGCGCTCCACGGGGCGCAAAGGCACCATCGCCCGCGAGAAACCGGCGGATGTGCCAGAAGCGCCCTATGAACAGCCCTACAGCCCGGTCACACTCAATCAGTACGCCATGGCCGCGATGCGCCACATGCACGAGTTCGGAACGACGTCCGAGCAACTCGCCTGGGCCAAGGTTTCTGCGTCCCACCATTCGCAGCACAACCCCAATGCATTCCTGCGCAAGGTGCTCACCGTGGAGGATGTGCTGAATTCGCCCATGCTGGCCGATCCCTTGCGGCGCATGGATGCCTGCGTGGTCACTGACGGTGGTGGCGCGCTGGTCGTGGTGCGGCCGGAGATCGCCCGAAGTTTGAGTAAAGGTGCGCTAAAGCGCCCCGTGGTCAATGTTCTGGGTGGCGCGCACACCAGCAAGAACCAGGCGGGTTCCACGTTGGACCTCACCTATACCGGTGCAGTATTTACCGCGCCGCGTGCCTTCGAGGAGGCCGGCATTACGCGTGCCGACATCAAGTACGCGTCTATCTACGACAGCTTCACGATCATGGTGGCCATTCAGCTGGAGGATCTGGGCTTCTGCAAGAAAGGTGAGGGCGGAAAGTTCATGATGGATGGCAACCTCATCTCTGGCGTGGGACGGTTCCCCATCAATACGGATGGTGGCGGGCTGTGCAACAACCACCCCGTCAATCGCGGCGGCATGACCAAGGTCATCGAAGCAGTGCGCCAACTGCGCGGGGAAGCGCATCCAAAGGTACAGGTGAAGAACTGCGATTTCGCATTGATGCATGGCAACGGCGGGGGCATGCTGACCGGGAGGCATGGCAGTGCCACGCTGATTCTCGGTCGGGAGTGACGCCATGCCAGGTTCGCGGCCCGGCCTGCAACCCAGTTTGGTACAATAAGGCTGTTCATCTGCGTATCGCCGGCAGCGTTCACTTCCTGTCGCCGGCCTGAAGGCAAGGAACGCCGGAGTAGCTCAGTCGGTAGAGCAGCTCATTCGTAATGAGAAGGTCGGGTGTTCGATTCATCTCTCCGGCACCACATTTTCCCCTAGATATCGTCAACCCTGGTTCCCGGAATCTTGCCGTCGATGACCGCCTTGCCGGCGATCAACGCGACAGCCGCAGCACCCGCCCGCGTGTCGTAGAACTGCTTCGGATATTTCGTCCAGATCTGCTTTTCGCCGGTCTTGCCCGTTGCGGCATCGTGCTTGGTGATGTACAGCGTGGGCTGCCAGCGATCACCGCCGTCCTTGCCGAAGCCGTCTGCGTGAATCTCGAACCCCTTGTATTTCACGGGATCAGTCATGCCCGCCTCCTCCTGAATTTCTGTTTTTGCATTCACTTTGGTCAAACCTGAATTGCCAATCGCGGTATTTCAATTCCCTTTGCCACCTCCTACACTTTTGCACGCTGTCTGATGCTCTGACGCGATAGTACAAGAACGATACAAGCAGGCTTGTCTCGCCTGCCCATTGGGGGAATTAAACCATGATTCGTTTCCTCGGCATCGCTTCCGCCTTTGTCCTTATTGTCTCCGGTGTCGCCCACGCACAGGGGAAGCCCGATGCATTTCCCTCAAGGACCGTGCGGATCATTGTCGGCAATGCGCCCGGCGGCGGCACTGACACCGTCGCCCGCCTGGTGGCGGCACAACTGACCGAGCGCTGGAAAAGCGCTGTCGTCGTCGAGAATCGGGCGGGTGCCACGGGCCGCATTGCCATGGACAGCGTGGCGCAGGCGACGCCTGACGGCTACATGCTGCTGCTGGGGAGCAATGCGCTGGTGATCAGCATGGCGCTGAAGAAAATACCCTACGACATCCGCAAGGTCTATGACCCCATTGTGCAGATGACGACGCAATCCTATCTGCTCGTCGAGCATCCCTCGGTGCCCGGCACCACGGTCAAGGAACTGATTGCGATCGCCAAGAGCAAGCCGGGCGCGCTGAATCACGGCACTGCAGGCAATGGCTCCATGGCACACCTGGGCATGTCGTTGTTTGACGTGCTGAGTGGAACGAACATCACCCACATTCCCTACAAGGGTGGCGGGCCGGCGATGACCGACCTGCTGAGCGGGCGGACGCAGGTGCTGCTTGGGCCCGCCGTGTCGGTGATTCCCTATGTGCGCAGCGGCAGGCTGAAGCTGCTCGCGGTATCTTCGGAAAAACGGCTGGCATCGATGCCCGATCTGCCGACCATCGCCGAGTCCGGCGTCCCCGGCTACGAATTGAGCAACACCTACGGGCTGTTTGCGCCGGCGGGCACGCCTGCCGCGGTGATCCTGGCGATCAACCACGAAACCAACCAGGTGATTCGCGCACCGGAGTTCGTCGCAAAACTGGCTGCCGACGGCGTGGATGCCGCGCCACCCAACACGCCTGCGGAATATCGCAATTCAATTGAGCGCGATTTCCAGAAATGGGACAAGTTCTTCAAGACTCCTGGCCTGGACCTCGAATCGTTTACGGGCGGCTGAGCGGATGTGCGCGGCTGAACGGAACTAGATTTCCTCACCGCGCACGAGCTTGCCGGCGACGGTGTTGATCAGCCGCCAGCCGATGCTGGCGGTGTGGGGGCGCTGCATTGCATCTTCAGGCGCGAACCACTTTGCCTCGCCGATCTCGACACCGTCGGGCCGCAGTTCGCCGCCTGCATATTGCGCGGTGAACGCGACCATCAGCGAGTGCGGGAAGGGCCAGGGCTGGCTGCCGAAGTAGCGCAGCCCGTCGATTTCAATGCCGACTTCTTCGCGGACTTCACGATGCGCGGTGTCCTCCAGTTCTTCGCCGGGTTCGACGAAGCCCGCCAGTGCGCTGAAGCGGCTGGCATCGGCGCCGACGCGGCGTGCCAGCAGCAGTTCGCGTCCGCGCAGTACCAGCACCATGATGGCGGGCGTGACCGGCGGGTAGCTGGTGCGGCGGCAGGCTGCGCAGACGCGCGCGCGTTCGTCGCCGCGCTGCACAGTGGGCGCGCCGCAACGTCCGCAGAAGCGGTGGTTGCGGTCCCATTCCTTGATCTGGAAGGCGCGGCCGGCCAGTACCGCGAGGCTTTCGTCGACGCTGCCGAACAGGCTGCGCAGCCCCTGCAGCTTCAGGCTGCCGGGCAGCGGAGCGTCCTTTGCGAGCTCGGTCGCAAAGCAGTGCTGTCCGCCATAGAGCCCCAGGTAATGGCGGGTATCGGCGACCAGGCCGAGTTCGGCCGGGTCGGTACATACCGGCAACGGAATGCCGTTCGCAGCTGGCGCGTTGTTGACGATGGCGATGTCGCCATTGCGAAACGCGAACCACAGGGCGGGACCGCTGAAATCCTCGGGTGGGCGGACCAGGGGCTGGTAGTCGGGGCGGGGCTGTGTCATTGCGCTTCCTCTTGGCGTGCTTGCGTTTTGTTTTTACCGGATGGCCGGAATGCGTATTTTGAGGCATCCCTGCAATTCGTGGGGAGGCGTCGGACGGGATGGGGGATGTAATATTCGGCAGTCCACGAAAATGTTGAGGCCAATTGCCTCCCTGCAGAAAGGAAATGTGATGATCGAAGCGGCATTGCAGTCGATACTCCAGTGTGGCGGCATGGCCGATGATCTGGCCCGCTCAGTCAGTTTCACGGGCGCCGATCCGGTGTTGCGCACCCCCTATCGCGTCGGAACGGCGGGTGCGGCCGCGCTCGGTGCGCTGGGCCTGGCGATGGCCGACTTGCGCGAGGCGCAGACTGGCAGGCGGCCCGGCGTGGCCATCGATGTGCGCGGCGCCGCTGCGGCGCTGCGCGGCAGCTCCTATGTCCGCATTGATGGCAAGGTTCCACCGCCCCGTTCAGTCATGACCGGGTTCTATCCGGCGGCAGACGGGCGCTGGAATTATTTTCACTGCAACCATCCGCCGCACCAGGCGGCCTTGCTGCGCGTGCTCGGCGTCCCGGCAGACAAGGCGAAGATCGCCGAGGTTGCGCGTCGCTGGAATGCCTTCGAACTGGAGCAGGCCGTTGACATGGCGGGAGGCTGTGCGCCTGCAGTGCGCACGCCTGGGGAGTGGCGCGCGCTGCCCAATACGCCGGTGCTGGCCGCCGAACCCCTGATGCATCTGTACAAGATTGCCGACAGCGATCCGGTGCCGCTGCCGAAGGCGATGGAGGGGACGCGTCCGCTGTTCGGCCTGAGGGTGCTCGACCTCACGCGCGTGCTGGCGGGGCCGACCTGCGCGCGGTTGCTGTCGGAGGCCGGCGCCGATGTGTTGAAGATCACCTGTGACGCACATCCGGACACGCCGGCACTGGAACTGGACACCGGCTATGGCAAGCGTCCCGCGATCCTCGACATCCGTTCTGCCGCCGGGCGCGAACAGTTCAAAACGCTGGCTGAGGGTTGCGACATCTTCAGCCAGGCCTATCGTGCCGGCGTGATGGGGCGTCTGGGCTTTTCGCGCGAGGAAGTGGCGGCACTGCGGCCGGGCATCGTCTACGTGAGCCTGAATGCCTTTGGTCATACCGGCCCATGGCGTGAGCGCCGCGGCTTCGACACCGTGGTGCAGGCGGCTGCCGGCCTGTCGCATGTCTCCGGGCGCGGCAAGGATCCGCAACTGATGCCGGTGTCATCGCTGGATTATCTTGCCGGCTACCTGATGGCCTATGGCGCGCTGGTGGCGCTGAAACGCCGCGCCACCGAAGGCGGCAGCTATGCCGTCAACGTATCACTGGCCCGTTGCAGCGAGTGGCTGAGCGGGATGGGCCTGATGGACATCGACTACGAGGATTCTGCTCTGGCGGAACTGAAGGAGATCGGCAAATGGCTGATCGATGTGGACACGCCCAACGGCCGCCTGACGCGGCTGCGTCCGATCATCCACTACTCCGAAGCGCAACTCAACGAACTGCCGGCATGGCGTGCTCGTGGGGCGGCTGGTGCGGTCTGGAATTAGTGATATCAATAATGCTCTAAATTCCCTTTGAATTTCAGTATATTTATGAATTTGATTACATTATAAATTTCAGGAACGGTCTGGCTGCACTGTTCCAGAGCATGCGATCGCGTGGATGCCGCGGCTATGGCGGGTATAATCGTTCGCAGCGCAATGCCGTTGGCATGAGGCGCAATTCTTGCTGAATTCTTGCCGTTTTGTACGGCAACGATCTGCGTGTTCTGGGAGAGGCAAATGTTGAGTCTGTTCGGAGGCAACAAATCCGATCATCCGATGGCGGACCTCAAGGAGGCGCGGCGGATACTGGATGAAGTGCCGGCCGGCGATTCCTTCAAGGCCGTCGACGAACTGGCGCACTGGCTGGAGTCGGCGCGCACTGCGCAAGGACTGAAGCCGGATTACCAGGCGCAACTGCTGTGCCTCATCGACGAGGCTGCCCAGGTTCATGTACGGAAGCTGCAGCGTGATTACCTGTCCAATCCGCGCCTGTCCAAGTTCCAGGAACAGCGCCTGTGGGGCGCCATCCATTTTTACTGGACCGAAGCGGCGAAGGCGTTTGCCGCCAGCATCGAATTGTTTTCTGCAGGCGCCAAGGGTGCGGACGCACTCAAGAACGCGCTGCCGCTGCTGACCGTCAGGGCGCTGCGCGCGCTGGCTGCGCAGATGAAGTGGCAGTACCTGCGTTACGGACCGTTCGATGATTCGCTGTGGGGCGTGGTCGCCAGGGTGTACGCGCTCGCCGAATCGCGCAAGTACGCACAGACCAAGGTCACGGTCTATCCCGCGATACCCGGTGACTCGACGCCGGAGCAGGAGTTCCTGCGTGCCGTGATGCTGGCGGCGTCATCGCCCGACTGCCTGCTGCCGGTGGAAATGGAAATTGCCGAACGCCTGATTGCGCATTTTTCCGTGGCCTTCAAACTGTCTCTGGACCAGCAGCCGGACATTGCCTACTGGATCGACCTTGCCACCAGCCATCCGCCGCTGCGTCTGGCGCGTCCGCCACAGCATGCGCCGACGCTGCGCTTCTTTGCCGCCGGCAAGGCGACAGCAGATCTTGATCAGTTGATACAGGGGATCAGCGCAAGCGGTGTGGTTCCGTCAACGGTGAACCTGGGCGGGACCTACGAGCCGAAGGCGGTGCTGGAAGTGTTGTGCCATCTCGCCCTGTACTGGTCAACCAAACCGCCCGAGCGCCGCCATCCCCGCCATCGGGTGAAGTCGCGCCTCAACGTCACGCCGGGATTTGATGGCGTGCATTCGATGCTGGGTGTGGACATCAACCTGGACTTCGATCCGAACCGTGTGGAGAACTGGATCGTCGAGGACG
Organism: uncultured beta proteobacterium; assembly: GCA_903928055.1. Lineage (GTDB taxonomy): Bacteria > Pseudomonadota > Gammaproteobacteria > Burkholderiales > SG8-39 > CAIYPG01. The sequence goes on from CAIYPG010000084.1 coordinate 8,039, forward strand.
TGAGTGCCGGCGGATTCGGTGCCTCCATTCCTCAGATCAAGGGTGAATGGCTGAAAGTCGGCTGTCTGGTCGCATTGCAGCCCGAAGGCGGAGACAACTGGCTGATCGGCGTCATTCGGCGGCTGAATCGCGATGCGGCACAGCAGGGCTCGGTGGGCATCCAGTCCCTGGCGCGCGCTGCGGCTGCGGTGCAACTGCGTGTGCAGAGCGGGCAGGTGTCGAGCGCCGACGCCGAGTCTGCGATCCTCCTGAATCCCTCACCGGATGCGATCGAGGCGCAATTCCTGCTGAAGGCCGGCGTGCATGTGCCGGGACAGAATTTCGAATTTGATCGTGACGGCAAGACCGTGCTGCTGATGCAGACTGCGGTCATCGAGCGTGGTGATGATTACGAACTGGTGCGTGCCCGGCAGATGATCCGCGATACGGGAGAGTAAGGCGGGGAGGAATGCAGAAAACCTGGCTTCAGCCCAGGACCTGCCGCAGCCAGGCGCTGATATCGGCAATCTCTTCCGCACATACCGAGTGCGGCATGCGGTATTCCTGCCATTGCACCGGGTACCCCAGTTTCTCCAGCAGGGTGCGCGATTCGATCGCGCGGGCGACCGGAATGATGGGGTCGTCGCTGCCATGCGCCATGAACACCGGCAGGCCGCGATTCATGGCCGACATCTCGGCGGGCAGCAGGTCGGCCAGCGGAACGTAGGTAGACAGGACCATTATTCCGGCGAGGCGTTCGGCGTGGCGCAGGCCGGCCTGCAGCGCAATCGCGCCGCCCTGTGAAAAACCGGCCACGACAATCCTGCCTGCAGACACCCCGCGCGATTTTTCACGTGCTAGGAATTTCTCGATCTCCGCCTGCGATGCGCGCACGCCGCGCTCGTCTTCGCGGCGTATGGCCTGATCCGAGATGTCGTACCAGGCGCGCATCACCATGCCGCCGTTGATCGTCACCGGCTGCATCGGGGCATGGGGAAAGATGAAACGGATTGCCACCGGTGGCAGGTCCAGTTCGGGAACGATGGGCGCGAAGTCGTTGCCGTCCGCGCCCAGGCCATGCAGCCAGATGACGCTGGCCTGCGGGTTCTTGCCGGTCTCGATTTCGATGGCGTCGAGCATTTGTTTATCCCAGAGTAGTTGACCGAATTCCCTTCCCTGCTTCGCAAGGAAGGGCGAAATCAGGGCTGCGCCCTGGGTCGGATGGCCGATTTCGGGCGGAAAGCCTTGATCACGGCTTCATTCGTTTCGATGTAGGGGCCGCCAATCAGGTCGATGCAGTAAGGCACTGCCGCAAATATGCCGGGAACAAGGGACTTGCCGCCTGCATCTTTCAGGCCTTCCAGTGTTTCGCGGATGGATTTCGGCTGGCCGGGCAGGTTGATGATCAGCGCACTTTTGCGGATCACCGCCACCTGCCGTGACAGGATGGCCGTCGGCACGAATTCCAGGCTGATGCGGCGCATCTGCTCGCCGAATCCGGGCATGAGCTTGTCGGCCACGGCCAGGGTTGCTTCGGGGGTGACGTCGCGCAGCGCCGGACCGGTGCCGCCGGTGGTCAGCACAAGGTGGCAGCCGGTGACATCGACCAGTTCCCTGAGCGTTGCTTCAATGACCGGTTGTTCGTCCGGGATGAGGCGCGTTTCGGTGCGCCACGGCGTGGACAGTGACCGACCGAACCATTCTTCCAGTGCCGGAATGCCTTCATCACGATATACACCGGCCGAGGCGCGGTCACTGATGGAGACCAGGCCGACCAGCAGTTCGTTGTTCGCTGCCATGTTGTCTTTCCCCGCTATTGGCAATCGCCCACGTGTTTGCTGTTCATGGTCCGTAACACCTTCGTGGCCTGCCGGGCGGAAAGCAGGGTGAGTGTGGCTGAAGAAAAGGGCGACTTCATGCGTCGCCCTGCGGGCTGCGGTCGCCTTCTATCCGTTTGAGTTCGCGGAATAGTTCGCGATAGAACCGCGGCGGTTTCTGCCGCGTGCGTTCGTCACGGACATTGCGGATCAGCGTGCGCAGCTGCTGGATGTCGATGACGCCCGCTGGCGTGGTTTCCGCGTGTGCCGCAAGATATTCGGACAGCGCGCCATCGTCCTCGATCAGGCGTGCGCGCCAGCGCTCAAGCTGGTGCTGCAGGACCGTTGCGCCGCGCGACTGTCCGTCCCATTCGCTCAGTTTTTCGCGGATGGGACCGGCATCGACCAGGCGCATCAACCGGCCGATGTACTGCATGTGGCGCCGGCGCGCGCCGTGCGCCGTGATCGAGCGGGCATCGCGCGCGGCATCGCGCAGCTTGTCCGACAGGTCAAGCGTGGCGAGCTGGGTGTCGTTGAGGGTGGCCAGCCGTTCGCCCAGCGCCTGCAGTTCATGCATCTCGCGCTTGCGCTGGGACTTGCTGATGACGATTTCGTCATCTTCGCCGTCGGGGGATTTATCGTGTTTTTGCTGCATCTGGGGACCGGGGGCGGGACGGAAGTGGGTATCCGGCCGGGCATCTGTGGAAATGGGCCTGCTTGCGGCTGCTATCATACCGGTTTCCCCGTCTGGCTTTCCAATATGACCCGCAGTGTCAAGCATGCCACGCCCCCGTCCCGGTTCAGCCAGCCGTATTCGCTGCTGGAGTCGATTGCCGCCGACATGCTGGCGCGAGCCCGTGCACAGGGCGCCAGTGCCTGTGAAGTAGAGGCCTCCGAGGGGTACGGCCAGACCGTGACGGTGCGCAAGCGCGAAGTCGAGAACATCGAATACAACCGTGACAAGGGCGTGAGCGTCACGGTGTATGTATGCCAGAAGAAGGGCCACGCCAGCAGTTCCGACTTTTCCGCACAGGCCGTGCGCGACACCGTGGACAAGGCGCTGACGATCGCACGCTTTACCGCAAGCGATGATTGCGCCGGGTTGGCCGATCCCGAACTGATTGCCGGTCCCGAAGCGAAGCGTGATCTCGACCTGTTCCATCCCTGGGATCTTTCGGTGGAAGACGCCATCGCCCTGGCGCGCGATTGCGAGGCAGCAGCGTTCCGCCTTGACCCGCGCATCGTCAATTCCGAAGGGGCGAGCGTGTCCTGCCAGCAGTCGCAATTCGTGCTTGCCAACAGCCATGGATTCATGGCCGGATTTCCGACCTCGCGCCATTACATCTCCTGTGCGGTGATCGCAGAGGAAGCCGGCAAGATGCAGCGTGATGACTGGTTCGTGTCGCAGCGCGCGCCCTCCGACCTGCCTCCTGCCGCGGCGGTGGGTGACTACGCGGGCCGTCGTGCGCTTGCCCGGCTGCGCGGCCGCAAACTCTCAACCATGCAGGCCCCGGTGCTGTTTGAGGCGCCGGTGGCGAACGGGCTGCTTTCACACTTCGTGTCTGCAGTATCCGGCGGCAGCCTGTACCGCAAGTCCTCATTCCTGCTCGACAGTCTTGGCAAGATGGTGTTTTCACCCATCATTGATATCGCCGAGCGACCGCATATCCTGCGTGGGCAGGCCAGCACCTGGTTTGACGATGATGGTGTGGCGACGCGCGAGCGCGATGTGGTTCGCGGCGGTGAGCTGCAGGGCTATTTCCTCGGCAGCTATTCGGCACGCAAGCTGGGCATGAAGACCACGGGCAATGCCGGCGGGAACTACAACCTCATCCTCAGGCCGGGTGATGATGACCTTGATGCGCTGATCCGGCGCATGGGCCGCGGGCTGCTGGTCACCGAACTCATGGGGCAGGGGATCAATCTTGTCACCGGCGACTATTCGCGCGGTGCGGCCGGCTACTGGGTGGAAGGGGGCGAGATTCGTTACCCGGTCGAGGAGATCACGATTGCGGGTAACCTGCGTGACATGTTCAAGGGCATTGTTGCCGTCGGCAACGACGTGCTGGAGCGTGGGTCGCGCAGCACTGGATCCATCCTGGTTGATAACATGACCATTGCAGGCAACTGAGGCCGGCAACTGAGCCGGCTCGGGCGGATTCAGCGAAAGGATGGGCCGCAGGCCCAGGCCACCAGTGAGCGCCGGGTGCCGGACTCGATCGGTGTGACCCGATGGGCAAGGTAGGACGGAAAGAAGATCGCGCTGCCCACCGGGCGTGACTGGGGAAATCCCGGCGCATTGATGAATTCGAGTGCCCCGCCCGCATATTCATTCGCATCACTGAGCTGCAGCGTCATCGACAGCTTGCGCAGACTGGTTGTTCCCGGTCCGAGGTCCATGTGCCAGTCAAAGTGCTGTCCCGTGCCATAGACGGTGTACTGCAGCGCATCGACGAATCCCGACAGGTCCATGCCGTAGCGTTTGCCGGCCTCGCCAAACAGCACGCCCAGCTTGTGGAACAGCCATTGTGCCTCCGGTGCCGGTTCGATCCACGCAATGTGGCTTACACGATAGGCGTCATCTCCCAGCTCGACGCGGCCATCGGCGCGCGGCAGTTTCTCGCCGAGGGCAATCACCCGGGCGCATTCTTCCCGAGACAGCGCGTCCGGCTGCAGCGAAATCGTTTGCAGGGCATTATTTTCCTCCAGCACCCGGCTGCTGGCGAAGGGATCCTCGCCTGGCTGCCAGACCAGGGACAGCGATTGCTCCGGATTCATGTCGATCCGCGAGGGAAATGCATAGACGAGCTTTTGATCCATCGGTGCCATCCTGTCTGGCTGCGTGCAGTTTCCGCAGTGCGGCAATTCTAGCGGATTGAATGCCCGTTCAGCCCCTGTGCAATCCGCATTGCCTCGGTCTAGAATGATTGCGAGGCGGGCGCGGTCCTGTCTTGCCGATGGCCAACGATAATAAAGAGGAGAAGAAAATGGAACGACGTTCATTTTTGAAGAAGGCGGGTGCGGGCCTTGCCGCAGGTGCGGTCGCTGCACCGGCAGTGGCGCAGACCGCCGGCAGCAGCCCCACGGTGACATGGCGACTGGCCTCGAGTTTCCCGAAGAGCCTGGACACCATCTACGGTGGTGCCGAGGTTGTTGCCAAGCGTGTTGCCGCCGCGACCGGCGGAAAATTCCAGATCCGCGTGTTTGCTGGCGGCGAAATCGTGCCGGCGCTGTCTGTGGTGGATGCGGTACAGAACGGGACGGTGGAATGTTGCCATACGGTCCCCTACTACTTTTTCGGCAAGGATCCCACCTTTGCGTTTGGGGCCGCCATTCCGTTCGGCATGAATGCCCGGCAGCAGAATGCATGGATGTATCACGGCGGCGGCCTGGAGCTGATGCGCGAGTTCTACCGTGAATACAACATGATCAATTTCGCCGCCGGCAACACCGGCTCACAGATGGGCGGCTGGTTCCGCAAGGAAATCAGGACCGTCAATGACCTGAAAGGCCTGAAGTTCCGAATCGGGGGAACTGGCGGACTGCCCTTGCAGAAACTGGGCGTGGTCCCGCAGCAGATCGCCGGTGGTGACATTTATCCCTCGCTGGAGAAGGGCACCATTGACGCGGCAGAATGGGTGGGCCCCTATGACGACGAGAAGCTCGGCTTCAACAAGGTGGCCAAGTACTACTACTATCCGGGTTGGTGGGAAGGCGGGCCGGAGATCGATCTGTTCGTCAATATCAAGGCCTGGGAAGCGCTGCCCAAGGAGTATCAGGCCATTCTTGAAGCAGCCTGCTACGAAGCCAATGTCGACATGCTGGCAAAGTATGACGCGCTCAATCCCGGTGCGCTGAAGAAGCTCATTGCCAACGGTGTGCAGTTGCGGCCGTTCCCCAACGATGTGCTGGCAGCCTGCTATAAGGCGACGCAGGAAACCTATGATGAGATCTCCGCGAAGAACGCCAAGTTCAAGAAGGTCTATGAGCCGTGGAAGGTCTTCCTTAAGGATCAGGTGCAGTGGTTTGCCGTCACGGAGAACCGCTTCGACAACTTCATGATTGCTGCACAGCGCAGTACTCAGGCGCGGGCACCTGCAGCGCCTCCCAAGGGTGGTGCTGCAAAGGCCGCACCCGCAAAGTCAGCTCCCGCGGCAAAGAAATAGCGCTTTAAAGGCGCGCAGGAAATAAAAAACCCCGCTTCGGCGGGGTTTTTTATTTGTGGGTGAACGGAGAAAAGTGGGCGCCTATTTCTTGTTGCTGCGCAGCGCCTTCTCGAATTCATTTTGCATGTCGTCCCCCGATCCGGATTCTCCGCTGACGCTACTGGTGTCACCTGCATCCGGGGTTGGGGCACTCTGACCAGTGACATCGTCTTTGCCGGGACTGCCGGTCTCTGCGGGCGATTGCTCTGATGGCGGAACCTGAATCTCTATTGTGGAGGGGTCGTATTTGACTTCCTTGTCCAGGAAGCTGGTCACCAGACCCGGCCAGAATATGAGGATGGCGACCAGTATCATCTGAAGCACGACCCACGGAATTGCACCCCAGTAGATGTCCGAGCTCTTGACTTCTTTCGGTGCCACACCGCGCAGGTAGAACAGTGCAAATCCGAATGGCGGGTGCATGAACGAGGTCTGCATGTTGGCACCGAGCAGGACGCCGAACCAGACGAGGTCGATGCCCAGCTTGGTTGCCACCGGCGCCAGCAGAGGAATCACGATGAACGCAATCTCGAAAAAGTCCAGGAAGAAGGCGAGCACGAAGACAAACAGATTGACGAAAACAAGGAAGCCGACGGCGCCTCCGGGGAGGCTGGTCAGCAGATGTTCAATCCACAGGTCCCCGTCGACGCCGCGGAACACCAGCGTAAAGACCGTGGACCCCACCAGGATGAAGATGACCATGGCGGTGATGCGCATGGTGGATTCCATCCCCTGCCAGAGCAGGGACCAGGACAGCCGCTTGTGCATGGCCGCCAGGACAATGGCCCCGACTGCGCCCATCGCGCCGGCTTCGGTCGGTGTGGCCAGTCCCATGAAGATGGTTCCGAGCACGAGGAAAATCAGTACCAGCGATGGCACCATGCCCCAAAGGATGCGGCTGTAGAGCGCCCATCCCGTGAGTGTCAGCGCATCGCGTGGCAGTGCCGGCATGGCCTTGGGTTTGACGATGCTGAGGACCAGGACATAGGCGCAGAACAGGAGAACCTGCACGATGCTGGGGCCGATTGCCCCCGCGTACATGTCCCCGACGGAACGACCCAGTTGGTCGGCCAGAACGATCAGCACCAGTGACGGGGGAATCAACTGCGTGATGGTGCCGGAAGCTGCGATGACGCCGGTGGCCAGTTTCATGTCGTAGCCGTAACGCATCATGATGGGCAGCGAGATCATTGCCATCGCGATCACCGATGCGGCCACGGTTCCGGTAATGGCGCCGAGGATGGCGCCGACGATGATCACCGCATAGGCCAGCCCGCCACGCACCGGGCCGAACAACTGGCCCATGCCTTCCAGCATGTCTTCCGCGAGGCCGCAACGCTCCAGTATCGCCCCCATGAATGTGAAGAACGGAATGGAAAGCAGCAGTTCATTGGCCATGATCCCGAACACGCGTTCCGGCAGGGCCTGCAGCAGCGTGAAATTGAAGTAACCCGAATCGATGGCGATGTATCCGAACGAAAGGCCCACGGCGGCCAGTGAAAACGCGACCGGATAACCGATCAGCATGAAGATCACCAGTGCCCCGAACATCAGGGGTGCCATCAGGTCATGCGGAATCATTGCAGAGGCCTTTCGTAGTGCAGGTCAGCCTGCATGTGTCCCGTGAGCATGGCGATGCGCTTGACGATCTCGGACAGTCCCTGGAGTGTCAGCAGCGCGAAGCCAAGTGGCAGGAAGAGTTTGACCGGCCAGCGAACCAGTCCGCCGGCGTTGCCCGACATTTCATGATTGAGCCAGGTGTCGTAGAAGACCGGCCATGACAGCCATGCCAGGATGACCGTCGCGGGCAGCAGGAAAAACAGGCCGCCGAGGATATCGATCCAGATTTGCACGCGGGTGGGCAGATGGCCGAAGATGATGTCCACGCGGACATGCTCGTTGCGCTTGAGCGTGTAGGCGGCGCCCAGCATGAACATCCCCGCAAACATGTACCACTGGATTTCAAGCCAGGCATTGGAACTGATGTTGAATGCGTAGCGCATGCCTGCATTGCCGGCGCTGATGACGCAGGCGATCAGGATGAGACAACTGGCAACCCACCCGAGCCATCTGTTCAGCTCGTCGATGGCGCGTGACGCCGCTAGCAGTGATTTCACAAGTACTCCTCCTCGGAACATTCCTGTGCGCACTCTGTTATTGCTGCCATCCCGGCGGCGCTTGGGGGAATTCTCCCCCAGTTTCAGGGGGCTTGGCAAAACATGCTGTTCGCGTATGCTTGACGCCTGCTTGCATCGAACTGACAGACTCTTGGAGGAAGATCTCATGAAGCCATTCCGGATTGCTTCGGCGCTGGTCATTTCAACGCTGGCGCTGTTCGCCGCATCGCCAGGCGCATATGCCCAGGCGTATCCATCCAAGCCTGTGCGTTTCATTTTTCCCTACGCACCGGGCGGGTCGACGGAAATACTGGCGCGCCTGATCGGTACCAAGCTGCAGGCCTCGCTTGGCCAGCCATTCCTCGTCGAGTCCAAGCCTGGTGCAGGTGGCAATGTCGGTACAGACCAGGTGGCGAAGGCCGCTCCCGATGGCTACACCATCCTGCTCGGGGCGAGCGGCCCGCTGGCGATCAATGTCACCCTGTATGACAAGCTTCCCTACGATCCAACCGTGGATCTGGTGCCGGTGGTGCATGCAGCCTCCATACCGCTGGTGCTGATTGCCAATCCGGGATTCGCGCCGAAGACGGTGAAGGAACTCATCGCGGCGTTGAAGGCCCGGCCTGACGGCATGCCCTATGCATCGGCAGGAACCGGGACACCGCAGCACCTTTCAATGGAACTGCTGAAAATCACTGCCAACGTGCCGGGTACACATGTGCCTTACAAGGGCAGCGGCCCGGCAATGATTGACCTCATCGGCGGCCAGGTGCCCTTCGAATTCGAGAACCTGCTCGTGGCACTGTCCCAGATCAAGTCAGGCAAGGTGCGCCCGATTGCATTGACCGCAACCAAGCGCTCACCGCTGCTTCCCGATGTGCCCACCATGGTGGAAGCGGGAGTTCCGGGCTATGAGTCCATCTCGTGGTATGGCGTCATGGCGCCCAAAGGCACGCCATCGGCGATCGTGGGTCTGCTGAACTCGGAAATGCGCAAGGCGCTTTCAGCGCCGGATTCGGCCAAGTGGCTGGCTGAACAGGGATCGTACGACGTGGCCGGCACGCCCGATCAGTTTGGCGCCTTCATCAAATCCGAAATCACAAAATGGGCCAAAGTGGTGAAGGCATCCGGGGCAACGGCCGATTAAAAGCGGAATAAAGCAAGGAAAGGCCGGCATAAGGGGCGGAACAACCGCCCCTTATGCATTGTTCCTTTCATCGGGAGTGCGGCAGCCTTCAAGGAGGAGTGAAAGTGATCATCCGATTCCTGAAACAATTGTGTGTCGCATGCCTGTGTATGGCGGCGTTTTCGGCCTGGGGCCAGGCCGCCAGGAGCGGTGACAAGGGTCCGGAGTTTGCGCCGCAGGTCGGCCAGGCCGGCAAGGACGTCATCTGGGTGCCCACGCCGGAGGAACTGGTCGAGCGCATGCTGCGCATGGCCCAGACCACGGCGAACGACTATGTCATGGATCTCGGCTCCGGCGATGGCCGTACCGTGATTGCCGCCGCCAAGAAGTTCGGCGCAACGGCAGTTGGCATCGAATACAACCCCGACATGGTGACGCTCAGTCAGGGCAATGCGCAACGCGAAGGGGTCGCGGCCAAGGTGACATTCATGAAAGCCGATCTGTTCGAGACTGACTTCTCAAGGGCATCAGTCATCACCATGTACCTTTTGCCCAGCATCAACGCCAGGTTGAAGCCGAAAATACTGAACTTGAAGCCGGGAACACGTGTCGTTTCGCACGCCTTTGACATGGAGGACTGGCAACCCGATCAGGTCGACTCGTTCGATGGCCGCCGTGCCATGCTGTGGATAGTCCCCGCCAAAGTGGCTGGGGCCTGGAAGCTCCGCATCGGCAACGGTGCCGATGCGGATGTGCTGATGGCCCAGCGGTATCAGGTGCTGGAGGGCTCGGTACGGTATGGCAATCTGGTCACCTCACTGCGCGCACCGCAATTGCTTGGCGATCGCATCAGTTTTGCGCTCATGGATCGCGCCGGCGTCCTGCATGATTTCAATGGTCGCGTGACGGGCGATAGCATGGAGGGCACGCTGCGGGACGTGGACGGCAGGGAAACGCGCTGGACTGCCAGGAAGTCATGATCACAATCCATCTGTTAATTCAATGAAATATTAATTTCATATCTGGAATTGATTAGAATTAACGGCGCCGCACTGGCCTGATTCAGCCCAGTTTGACCTGCTCCCGGGTATGGCTTGCCCGGCACTTCACATACTCCTCGCATTGGCGCGCAGGCGTGCGAAGTCCTGGTGGGACTCGTTGCCTCGACCGGCTGGCCACGCCCGGTGAACGAAAAGTTGAACCGGGACATCCTGAAATTGTTCGACAGTGCAGACATGAAGCGGTTCTTCGCCAGCATGGGTGCTGAACCCGCGCACACGACATCTGCCGAATTCGCGGCCCTCATAAAGCCTGAACTTGCCAAGTGGAGCAAAGTCGTCAATGAGGCGGGTGCGGACGCCGAGTAAGCAGGCTGCTTCACTCCAAGGTATCCAAGCTTTCGGTACAACGAGAAGCCCAAACTTGCCTTCAGGACTTTTTGTGACGCCAGTCGCGCAGCACTTCCCTTGCGGCATTGTGACCGGGTGCGCCCGTCACGCCGCCGCCCGGATGGGCGCCCGAGCCGCACAGATACAGCCCTTTGATGGGACTGCGATAGTCGGCATAGCCCAGCACGGGGCGCGCCGAAAACAGTTGGTCCAGACTGAGGCGGCCATGGAAAATGTCGCCGCCCACCAAACCGAAGTCGCGTTCAAGGTCGAGCGGCGACAGGATCTGCCGCGCGAGTACGCTGCGCTTGAAATTGGGAGCGTGGCGCGTCACTGTGTCGATGATCAGGGAGGCTGCTTCGTCGCGCCGGTCGTCCCAGGTCTTTCCGTCGGGCAAAACCGGATTGAACTGCTGGCAGAACAGGCTGGCGACGTGCTGCCCCTTGGGCGCCAGCGTGTCATCCAGGGTGCTGGGAATCAGCACTTCGACGACAGGCTCGCGAGACATGCCATGCTGCTTCGCGTCGTCGTAGGCACGGTCCAGATAGGCGAGAGAAGGTCCGAGGATGATGCCTGCGGAGTGGTGTGGCTGGGCGTTTGTTCCGGGGACGCAGGTGAAGTCGGGCAGTTCCGACAGCGCCACATTCATTCGGAACGATCCTGAACCGCATTGCCAGCGCGTCATGCGCTCGCGAAAATCCGGATCAACCGAATCCAGATCGGACTGATTGACCAGGTTCAGGTAGAGCAGCCTGGGATTGAGGTTCCCGATCACCGCGCGTGCGGGAATCTCGGTGCCGTCATCCAGAACGATGCCTTTTGCAAGGCCATCCTTGCAGATGACCTTTGCCACGCCTGCGCCCGTGGTGATTTGTGTGCCGTGAGCGCTTGCCTCGGCTGCCAATGCCTGGCTGATGGCGCCCATGCCGCCGATGGCGTGCCCCCAGGTTCCCTGCTTGCCATTGGTTTCGCCAAAGGCATGATGCAGCAGCACGTAGGCTGAACCGGCGGAGTAGGGGCTGGCGAAATTGCCGACGATTGCATCGAATCCGAATGCAGCCTTGATTGGATCGCTCTCGAACCAGTGATCAAGCATTTCACCGGCGCTGCGTGTGAATAATTCCAGCAGGTCGCGCCGCGCCGGCATGTCGAGGGCCTTGAGCTTCAGCCCAAGTGTAATTGCGCGGCCGAGATCGGTGATGCCGCCGCCCATGTTCGGAGGCGTGCGCAGAACGGAATCCCGCAGTACTGTCGCCACGCGTTCGATCATGGCGTAATAGTCCGGCAGCCGCTCGGCATCACGACGGGAAAAACGCGCCACTTCGCGTTGCGTCGTTGCCAGGTCCGGACCGAGCCGGAAGCTGCGGCCGTCTGGCAGTGGCAGGAAGTTTGAGAACGGTCGTTCGACGATGCGCAGTCCGTGCTCGTGGAGGCGCAGGTCGGCGATGATTTTCGGATTCAGCAGGCTGACCGTATAGGCAGCCACCGAGTTGCGGAAGCCCGGCGCAAATTCTTCGGTGACTGCTGCTCCACCGATGACCTGCCGTCGCTCGACCACGCGCACGCTGAGCCCGGCACGTGCCAGATAGGCTGCGCAGACCAGGCCATTGTGGCCTGCTCCGATGATGACGACATCACAGGATTTGCTGAACTTGCTCATGAGGCCGGCGGCAGGATGGTCAGGAGTGAATGGACTCAAGCTTACCCGAGCGTGCTGCCTGTGCCGTGATTTTACGGTTATGGTGCGTAGGGAGAATCGGTTATGATCGAACCTGAACCGCAACAATGTCAGTCCGGCTACGGTCGGCGCATCCCAATCCCGCCATGAATTTTCTGTTCCTCAAATACATCCACATCCTGTGCGTGGCGGCCAGCTTTGCGCTGTTCTTCATTCGCGGCATCTGGGTCATGCAATCCTATCCTCCGGCTCAGGAACGCTGGGTCAAGGTGCTTCCGCACGTGGTGGATGGGCTGCTGATTCTGTCGGCAGTGGGGATGCTCTACATGGTGCCGGCCACGTCCGACTACAAGGGCTGGATGCCGATCAAGCTGGCCCTGATCGGGGTATATGCCTTTCTCGTGCTGTTTGTCAGCCGGATGGCGAAGACGAGGCTGCAGCGTTTCGCCGCATGGCTCGCGGCACTGCTGGTATTCCTGTTTGTGACTTCGATCGCCGTTCTGCATCATCCAATGGGTGTCGTGTCGCTGTTCTTGTAGGCACAGCGCGGACGATCTTGCGGGCCGGGACGCAGCTTGCCTGTGCAGGTGAGACAACTGGCTCTGACCCAGTTGCCTGGCTCCGTAACGCAGCCCCCGTTTTGCGGTGTTAGATTGACGCTATTCCAGCGTCACTTTTGCATCTTTCACTGCTTTGCCCCATTTCGCCAGGTCGGATTTGATCAGGGCGGCGAATTCGTCGGGCGTATTGCCGCCGACATCTGCGCCTTCTTTCACCAGGCGATCGGTCACTGCCTTGGAGTGCAGCGCAACCAGGATCTCCTTGTACAGCCGGTCGATGATGGGTTTGGGCGTCTTCGCCGGTGCCACCACGCCGAACCAGCCGGCCACGAAGTAGCCCTTCACGCCAGCCTCGTCGAAGGTGGGCAGGTCCGGCGCCAGCGGTGAGCGCTTCGGGCTGCTGATGCCCAGCAGGCGCACCTGCCCGGTCTTGACCGCCGGCGTGACACCGATCAGGGTTGCGAAGACGGTCTCAACCTGTCCGCCGAGAAGATCCGTAATGGCCGGGCCCATGCCTTTGTAGGGCACATGCACCATGTCGACGCCAGCCATGGACTTGAAGATTTCTCCGGCCAGGTGGATGGTGCTGCCGTTGCCCGCTGAACCGAAATGCAGCGCGCCTGGCTTGGCCTTGGCCAGCGCCACGAACTCCGCCAGAGTCCGTGCAGGCACCGCCGAATGCACCGCCAGCACGTAGGGATTGGAGGCGGCGACGGTGATGGGCGAGAAGTCTTTCACTGCGTCGTAAGGAATGTCCTTCACCAGCCAGGGATTGATGGAGAAGGTCGAGGTCGAGCCCATGCCCAGGGTGTAGCCATCGGGCGCAGCCTTGGCCACCATGTCCGTGCCTATGGTGCCGCCGGCGCCGGCACGGTTATCGGGCAGCACTGACACGCCGAAGGCTTCCGCCAGTTGCTGGCAGATGACGCGCGACACGATGTCGTTGCCGCCGCCCGGCGCAAACGGGATGATGAAATGAATGGGTTTGTTCGGGTAGGTCTGTGCCAGTGCCATGGATGAGGACAGGCACAGCATGGCGCCGGCGGCGAGCCGCGCGGCCAGGCGCTTGGTTTGGTTCAATTGCATGATTCCTCCTTGGTGGGCGCTAGTCATTTTCCTTGCTTTCTTCTAGCAGTTTGTCCCAATCCCTGGGCAACTGCACCTTCTTGCCGGTTGGATAACCCATGAAGGCGTTGTGTGCGAACACGTAGGCATTGTTGCGCAACGGATCGCCGCTGACTGCAATCATGAAGTCCCTGGCATGCCAGACGATGGGAACCATGCGTTCAGGATCCGCTGATTCGAAGAAATGCGCCGGCATGCGGCCTTCCTTCACCGCCACCTCCAGGTTCCAGGTGCCCTTTACCGTCCATTCGCGCAGGAAGCGTTCGAACTCGCGTGCCGGCAGGCGTGCATGCTTGTAGAAGTATTCCTTTACGTCGTGCTTGGACCAGCCCGCCTTCGCAATTGTCCTGGCAAGAATCGGGCTGAGTATTACCAGCGGGCGCAGCGACCCGTCGCCTGAAGACTCGGTGAAGTGGATTTGCCAGGAGTGGTAATGCAGCACCGTGTCAGTGATGAAAGGAAGAACCTTCTCGGGTGTGTCGCCCATCACTGAGGCTAGTGCACCGCCGCCAGTGTAGCGGGCGATGGTGACGGTGTTGTCGCCAGCCTGGAAACCCATCTCGACGCTGTTGGGCTCCCAGCCGATCTCGGTCAGCACGTCCTCGTTCTCCGCCAGTACCACCCGCCAGGTATGGCCGAACGTGGCCTTGTCGGTCTTGTGCGGCAGGAAGCCGGCCACGTTGCGCAGGTACAGCCGCCAGAAGCGGCCGATGGTGGTGTTCGGCTGGAAACCGTCGCGCAGCACGCCCTGGACGTAGTTGAAGCCCAACTGCTTGATGATGGGCCCGTTGACGATGATCAGCGTCTCGCCGCCCGGGGTATTGCCGCTATGCTCCAGCCCGTATTTCGGATCGCACATGCCTTCCACTGCGGCGATCAGCACCGGCATGTATTCCGGGCGGCAGCCAGCCATGACGCCGTTGACCGCGATGCTCCAGATGGTGGCAGTGCGGTTGTCGGGCAGGATCACGCCCAGGGATTCTTCCGGGTCGCGGTCGGTGAAGCGCAGGAAGGCCTCGATGGCTTCACGCGTTGGCGGAACGATGGGGAGTCCGTCGCTCAGTTCGTTGGCAATGAAATAACGATTGACCGCATTGAAGCCGCCCTTGACCACGATGTCGCGAGCCTGAGGCTCACCGCGCTTGCCCGCTGGTGGAGGCATGCGCGTGATGTTGTCGATCACCCGGTCCAGGGTCACGTTCATGATGTTGCTGCGCAGTTCATCTTTGCTCTGCGCTCCCGGATGGCCGGGCACCAGCGCTATGGGGATGTTGGGCAGTCCCAGGCCGATGGAAGTTGCGGCAGCTTGAGTGAGGAATCCCTCGGAGGTCAGCGAGGCACTAGGGAAGCCGGCCAGTTCGCATACTGCGCTTGCCCGCAACACGGCGGGCGTGCAACTGCCTCAACAGGCCATGCCGCAGACCACCGCATCAACCCCAAGTTCCCTGAGGCGCTGCGGCAGCGCGGCAAGCACGGCCTTTTCGGTACCGGCGTGGATGTTGCCGAATTCGGTGTGGTCGATGAAGCGCATGCCGGTGTAACGCTGGCCCATGGCTTCCTTCAGATGGCCCCAGATCTCGTCGCCGCGGAAGATGAAGTCCCACAGGAAGGCGACGGTCTTGCCATCAAGCGATTTGAGCCGGGGGGCCAGCGGCTTGATGCCAACCTGGCGCGGTGTTCGTGGCCAATAGGCTTCGTAGTAGCCATCGTTCGTGGGCGTAGTCATGTTGCTTTCCTTTGATGACGATGTCGGGGAGGTGGGGGTGTGACCGGCATTCGTCGATTTTTATCGGGACTGAAACATCTGTTGAAATTGGAGCGGCGGAGTGGGTTATGGAGCCTTGTTATCGAGAGAAATCTCCCAATGTTTATTATTCGAAATTTGATTGTCGCTATCTTGAGGGAGGCAGTGCGATTGCAGAAGAGCAATATACAACTCCCGCAGTCTGCTGACCAATCCAAATATTGCATGGACATATTTGTTCTTGGAATAATGTTCCATGGACCTGGAGCGCACGGAATTGCCGGAATTTCTCAGCGGGTGAGAGCGGCAGTCGTGTGAGATTGCGTCTCGATACAGATGACAGAGCGCAGGCGCGTGCCGCGCCAGAAGACTGGCATGACGCAGTTTCGAAATTGGGGTTTGTCCCGAAACCGTCCCAACGATGAAGGGAGGTTCCGAGGGCTTGCGGGCAGGTGATTGATTCACCTGGTGGGCGGTGCAGGGTTCGAACCTGCGACCCCTGCCGTGTGAAGGCAGTGCTCTACCACTGAGCTAACCGCCCGCGAGTCGTAATTATAAGGCATTGCAGTGCGCTCGCCGGAGGGGGGCAGTATTCCGGTAAAATTCGCGCCTTTCCAGGCAGGTCTCCCTCATGATTCGCACCCGCTTTGCTCCCAGTCCCACCGGCTACCTGCACATCGGTGGTGCGCGCACCGCGCTGTTCTCCTGGGCCTATGCCCGCAAGCATGGCGGCAAATTCGTGCTGCGCATCGAGGACACCGACCTGGAGCGGTCCACCGAGGAGTCGGTCAAGGCCATCCTCGAGGGCATGACGTGGCTTGGTCTGGATTGGGACGAGGGGCCGATCCGGCAGACGGACCGGCTGGAGCGCTATCGCGAAGTCGCTGACCGGCTGCTGCGGGAAGACAAGGCTTATTACTGCTACGCCTCGCGCGACGAACTTGAAAAAATGCGCGAAGGACAGCGCGCACGCGGAGAGAAGCCGCGTTATGACGGGCGCTGGCGCCCCGAGAATGTCCGGGCGCTGGGGCTGGTGCCGCCGCCTGACGTGAAGCCAGTCCTGCGGTTTCGCAATCCGCTGGATGGCGTTGTGACCTTCGATGACATGGTCAAGGGGCCGATCACCATTTCCAATGGCGAGCTTGATGATCTGGTGATCATGCGCGCTGATGGCGTGCCGACCTACAATTTTGGTGTCGTGGTCGATGACCTCGACATGAACATCACGCATGTCATCCGCGGTGACGACCATGTCAACAATACGCCGCGTCAGGTCAACATCATGCGTGCGCTTGGTGCAGAACTGCCCAGGTTCGCGCATGTGCCGATGATTCTTGGTTCGGATGGTGAGCGGCTGTCCAAGCGGCACGGTGCGGTGAGCGTGATGCAATATGCGGAAGACGGCTTCCTGCCCGAGGCGGTGGTGAATTACCTGGCCAGGCTGGGCTGGTCGCACGGGGATGCCGAACTGTTTTCCGTGAGTCAGCTGGTCGAATGGTTCGACCTTGGCCATATCAGCCGGTCCCCTGCACAGTTCAATCCCGAGAAGCTGCGCTGGGTTAATCAGCACTACATGAAGGAAGCGGGCGATGCGCGCCTGGCCGACGCGATTCGTGCGCGGATTGCCGGAGCGGGTGGCAGGTTTGAGGGCGGGCCGCCGTTGGAGCAGGTGGTTGCGCTGTTGAAGGATCGCTCCGAGTCTCTTGAGGCGCTCGCTGACGACGCCGTCATGTTTTACCGCGATGTCGAGCCGGCGCCGGAACTGCTGGCCGCGCATGTCACGCCGGAAATCCGAGTGGTACTCGCCGATCTGGCGATGCAACTGGAGGCGTTGCCGGACTGGAGTCGTGACACGGTCAACGGCGCGGTGCAGGGCACGCTCAAGCAGCATGGGCTCAAGATGCCGAAACTGGCGGTGCCGGTCCGGGTATGCGTATTTGCCCGGACACAGACGCCGGATTTCGCCACGGTTCTTGCCTTGGCCGGCCGGAAGCAGGTTGTTGCGCGCATCCGTCGCCATCTGGTTCCTGCATGAAGCAACTTTCTTTGCGGAATCGCCGGCTTGCAGGTACAATGTCGGCCTCCAGTGGGGGTATAGCTCAGCTGGGAGAGCGCTTGCATGGCATGCAAGAGGTCAGCGGTTCGATCCCGCTTACCTCCACCATCCGCAACACCGTATCTGCCGTCTCAGTCCCCATCGTCTAGAGGCCTAGGACATCACCCTTTCACGGTGAGTACCGGGGTTCGAATCCCCGTGGGGACGCCACACTGGAGAGGCAGTGCGTTTCGTTGGTGTATGACCCGGGGCGTTAGCTCAGCTGGTAGAGCAGCGGACTCT
>CAIYPG010000085.1 GCA_903928055.1 uncultured beta proteobacterium
GCTGCAAAGGATGCGAATAATGAACGAACAACTTCAAGCCAAGCTCGTGGAAATACTCGCCAGCATTCAAGCATCCACAAAGGCCGCCGGTGATTTTGCAATGGAGCAACTGCCGGGCATTGCAATGCAATACGTGATGTACGGCAGGGTAAAGACTGCCGCACTGACAGCGTTCATGCTGCTGGTGGCTGCGGCGCTGTTCGCTACTTTCCGCTGGGCCTATAAAAACCCGTGGAACGCGAGCATATACAGCGTAAAGCGCAGCGAGAGCAACTATTTTGTAATGGCCATTACCTGCGTGTTTGGCAGTCTGTCCGCTCTCGCTGGCGTCCTTAGCTTCGACTGGCTGGTCTGGATCGCACCCAAGGTTTGGCTGCTGAAAGAGCTTGCCAGCCTAGTGAAGTGATAGTGCTGCATAACGAGTGATTGCGGATGTGACCTACCCATGAGACGAGACCTGACGCTCGATGACCTTCAGCAAGAGCAGGTCACGCACTGGCTGCGCGAGTGGGGCGCCTGGTCGGCGGTAAGCGCCCGCGCGCCGAACGGCTACAACAGCACGAGCGCCGGGTTTGGCAAGTACCGGTGCAGCAGGCAGTACGACGATGCGAACGGCGCACTCGATCACGAGGCTGACATTGCCGAGATGCGCGCTGTGGACGCCGTGGTGCAGTGCATGTGCGACCCCTGGCGAACCTCCCTGCACGCGGAGGCGCGCAACCTCAACGCGCCGGCCAAGGTATGGAGATCGGCTCGGCTCGATCCCTCGGAGCTTGTGCGGATCACTGGCGAGGCTCGGTCGATGCTGTGGGATGGCATGGTGCAGGCAGGTCTTGCTTGATCCGTGTCGAGGCAATCGTGTACACTCGTCCCCGAGCTAGCCGCCGCATGTCCGAACGACATGCGGGCGGCTTTTTCCATTCCAGACCATGAACCTGTTTCAAGCCAGACACCAGGGCGCAGCGGCATTCGAAGCGGGCGAGGCACAAGAGGCCTGCCCGTTCGGCCCGTGCAGCGAAGAAGCCGGCGCCTGGCTCAGGGGCTGGAATACCGCGCGCTACGGTGCCACCAACCCCGTGTCCACCCAGCAGGGAACACAAGACCATGAGCAAAGAATCATCTTCGGAGTCGCCGGATAACGCCGGCACTCTGCCGAAAAAAGCCGCGCACCCAAATCTGAAGGGTGGGAGCCGCAAAGGCCGGCCAAACAAAGTAACGCAACAGGTCAAGGACGCGATTGCAGAGGCCGCAGAGGCTCTTGGGGGCGTCAGCAGGCTTGTTGCTTGGTGCCAGGAAGAGCCTCGCAACGAAGCGGCATTCTGGACTCAGATTTACCCGAAGCTGCTGCCGGTGCAGATCGCAGGCGAAGGAAAAAACGGCGAGGTGGTGATCGAAATCGTGCGGTATGGCCAAGGTCAGGCTACCTAACGGCTGGGTTCCGCGTGACTACCAACTGCCGGCTTGGACGTACCTAGAGAACGGCGGCAAGCACTGCGAGCTTGTATGGCACAGGCGCAGCGGCAAGGATGAAGTAGGTCTTCACCGCACGGCGGTCGCAGCCTTTGAGCGTGTTGCCACGTATTGGTACATGCTGCCGATGGCTGTGCAGGCGCGCAAAGCCATTTGGGACGCAGTGAACCCGCACACAGGCAAGCGGCGAATCGATGAGGCTTTCCCGCCTGAGATTCGCAGCGTCACGCGTGAAAACGAAATGCTGCTGCGGTTCAAAAACGGCAGTACATGGCAGGTTGTCGGCTCTGACAACTTCAACGCGCTAGTGGGTTCGCCGCCCGCAGGCATCGTTTATTCGGAGTGGGCGCTGAGCAACCCGAGTAGTCGGGCGTATCTCAGGCCGATCCTGATGGAAAACGGCGGCTGGCAGATTTTCAACACCACGCCGCGCGGCAAGAACCACGCATACAGGACATTCCAGGCAGCCGAGCGCGACCCGGCTGCATTTGCCCAGCTACTGACGGCAGAAGACACGGGCGCTTTGACGGGCGAGCAACTCACGCAGGAGCGCCAGCGGTATCGGGATGACTTCGGGCGCGATCATGGTGACGCGCTGTTTGAGCAGGAATATCTGTGCAGCTTCGATGCAGCTCTGCTGGGGGCGATCTGGGGCCGAGAGATGGCCGACGCCAAGAAGTCCAAGCGCATCGGCAAGGTGCCGTACAACCAGCAGTATCCGGTGCACACAGCCTGGGACCTGGGGTGGAGCGATGACACGGCGATATGGTTTTTTCAGGTCGTTGGCTTTCGCATCCATGTGATCGACTTTTACAGCAGCAGCGGAGAGAGCGTCGACGGCTATGCAAATGTGGTGCACAGCAAGCCGTACAAATACGGCAAGCACTGGCTACCGCACGACGCCAAGCCTGTGACCCTGGCCAGCCAGGGCCGATCGATCGTTCAGCAGTTGTTCTCTCTCGACATCAAGGGGCAGTTGGTGCCGAACCTGGGGGTGCAGGACGGCATCCAGGCCGCGCGCCAGATGCTGCCGCAGGTCTGGTTCGATGAAGAGAAGTGCTTCGCTGGGTTGGAGTCGCTTGTGCAATACCAGCGCGAGTGGGATGACGACAAGAAGTGCTTCAAGGACAAGCCCTTGCACAACTGGTGCTCCCATGCTGCCGACGCCTTCCGCTACTTGGCGGTGGCATGGAGGCAAACAGGCAAGGTCGAGATCCCACAGGGACCTCGATTCCTCGAAGACATGCAATTTGACGAGGTGATGTGGCCCAAGAAATCGGGCAGCACCTCAGCAACAAGGATTTGACCCATGGCCATCGCCAATCTACAGGTAGGGCAGAGCAAGGTCTACACGGCCGGGCAGTCCGCGAATGCGAAGGTCGGACCAGGCGCTGTGCTGGGCTTTTACGCCAGCGTGGCCGGCACGATGTCGATCTACGACGATGCGGCCACCGGCACAACCACGCCGATCGGCACGGCGCTGGTCATCAACGCCGGCTGGAACCCGCTTCCGGCTGCCTTCAGCGCAGGCGTGTTCGTCGCGCTGACCACGGCGGCCGGCACGCTGATCTACGTCTGAGGCTGAGCGATACATGACCATCGCCCCCGCTGAAAAGTCGAAGGCCGTAGCCAAGTGGAGCTACGAGATCGACCAGTATGATCGGCGCACCGAGGCATGGGAAAAGCGCTGCGTGGCCATTCACAAGCGCTACATCGACAAGCGCGGCGGCGTAGCCGAGACGAATCAGCACCGCTTCAACGCGTTCTGGTCTAACGTGCAGACGCAACTGCCGGCCATGTACGCTCAGCC
>CAIYPG010000086.1 GCA_903928055.1 uncultured beta proteobacterium
GTCCATCACTGCGACTTCCGCTCCCGCAATGAAGCAAGAGCAGCAATCTTCGAATAAATCGAGTTGTTCTACAACAGCAAACGGATTCATCAAACGCACGGCTACCGCACCCCCGAGCAAATTGAGAGAGAATGGCGTGGTGCTTAATTAGGGTGTCTGAGGAATCCGGGACAGCTCAGGGGGGATTTGCCTTGAACGATGAACCTTAACCAGCTGAAGCCTATTCCTTGCGCCCCGCCAGCTTCGCAAACGCCTCGCCCCATTGCGGGCCGATGACTTCGGGCGTGTGGCGTGCGGCGATGATCGCCTGGCCGCGGGTGATTCTTGCACGTGCTTCATCCGGATGGTCGAGCGCCCATTGGAGGCCCTCGATCAGGTTCCCGCCGATCCATGTCGATTCGCGGAATTCCCAGTAGCTCGGCAGGCCGTGCGCGACCACGAAGCGTCCGGCCCAGATCGATTCGGTCATGCGGTTCGCGCTGGCCGCCATGCGACCGGCCACGTCGCTCGGGATGATCACCATGTCGCAGTGCTGCAGCGCCTGTTCAAGCACGGCGGGCGACCAGTATTCGAGTCGAGCCTGGAAGGCTGGCGAAGTTGTGTTAACGGTTGCATTCCACGCAGCGATGTCGGCACCGATGCCTTCAATCGGACCGGTGACCAGCGTCAGTTCAACGGGCTGTTTGCGCGCGAAGGCCTGCAGGTCGGGGACCATGGTTTTCAGATAGTGGTAATTGCGGCCCTGGCCGCCGAACCACAGCAGCTTGAGCGGTCGCGGCGCTGCGCGCCTGGCCAGGCGCTCGAACAGGCCGCGCCGGCGCGGGGGCGTGAAGGCCGGTTCGCGGCGCGTGCCCTCGACCGGATCGGCAATAACGATGGCGCTGCGGCCGGTCTTTTCCTCGATGATGTCGGCCAGCGACTGCGTGGTGATGATCAGGCCGTCGCCCAGATCGATGGTTTCGCGAAAGGCCGGCGCGCGCGCGTCCTGGAAATGGTTTTCGCCGAAATCGACCACGATCGTGACGCCGGCGCTGCGAAAGGCATGGATGCAGTCGAAGTAGCCGCGGCCGTCTTCGCGACCGTCCACATTGGGGTAAAGACCGGAGACCATGACGAGGTCGGGCTTGATCGCGAGCGCCTGCGCGAGGCCCTCATCCGAAGGAGGCGAGAGCAGCCACTGCTCCACACCGGCCGTCTGCAGCCACGCTGCGGGAATGCCCACGCGCAGACGCCGGCCCGCGGAACGATGATTGCGCAGGCTGCCGGGATCGGGATGCAGGCCGGGGGTATCGCTGTGCGAGAGCCAGATGACGCGCAGACCGGCAGCGGGAGAGACAGAAGGGACGGAATTCACCGCCCGGAGTATATCGGGCCGGGATGCACCCCGCCCTGAGGCGGGGATGCCGGTTCTAGCGCTGCGCCTTGTCCTGCAGGTCCTTGACGATGCGATAACAGGTACAGGAGGCGGCTTCGAGTCCCTTGCGGTTCATGATCTGGATGTGGCCGCGGGTGTAGGAGATCAGTTTGTCCTTGCCCAGTTTGCCTGCGGCTTCGGTGATGCCTTCGCGGCGCAGGCCCAGCATGTGCGACAGGAATTCGTGGGTGAGCAGGAAGTCATCGGTGTGCAGGCGGTCGCCAGTCATCAGCAGCCAGCGCGCGAGACGCTGATCGGCGCCGTGAAAGCGATTGCACGCGGCGGTCTGTGAAATCTGCGCCATGAGCAGGTGGTTGTAGCGGAACAGCGCGCGCTGCAACGGAACGTTGGCCTTGAATTCGCTGCGGAAATCCGTCGCCTTCATGCGCATGGCCGTGCCGCTGCCCTGCACCAGCGCGCAGACCGCGGAGATGCCGATGCCCAGCGCCATGGGCATGCCGACCATGCCTTCGTTGCCGACCATGCCGACTTCGAGGCTGCGGTTGTTGTCCACGGCGGTGAGCAGCGATACCAGGCAGTTGTTCGGGAAGTACACATGCCCGATGCGTCCCAGCGGTTCATACAGGATCTGCCCGTAGGCCAGTTCGACCGGCTCAAGGCGCGGCAACATGTGCAGGTAAGACTCGCGGGGAATCGCCGCAAGGATGTGGTTCGCAGGCGGGGGTTGCCTGATGGGGCGTGCCGGAATGGCCGGACTGACCTTCTGCCTTGATTTGAATACGGGCATTCTGATGGACTGCATGAGGTTGTGCCTTCCGTTGATCCCTGCAAGACGGCATACGGAGCCGCAACGAACCCGGCCGAAATGCGCCACGGGCCGTTTTTCAGGCGGAGTGGGCGCATTCTGGCAACCTCTGGAGGGTACAGACGGGGATGGCGGTCGTATGTTCGATCGCGAACATACGGCAGAGGTGCAAATAATGCGGTTGCGCGGTCCGCCTATGTCTGTCAACGCACGGTGCGAGCGCCTTGCCGGCCGCAGACTGGCCCGAGAATGGAGAGGCGTATTTCGGGTGCATTCCGGGGCGTTTCCGATCCAGCAAGAAAAACAGCAGTCTCCGAACGCTTCCGTGCAGCGGAAGTCATCCGGCCATCTCTGAGGAGAGACCATGCAGAAAGAAGATTCGTCCGTCTTTGTGTTCAACACGCACGTTGAAACCGGCGACACCATCCGTGCTCTGAGCCGGACCGGCTTTGACATGACGCGATTGTCTCTGGTCGGCAAGGGCTGCCATGATCAGGAGCGCGCCGTCGGGTTCTACACCATGGGCGACCGGATCAAGACCTGGGGCGGGGTCGGAGCTTTCTGGGGCGGGGTCTGGGGATTGCTGCTCAAGCCGGCGGTGTTCGTGCTGCCCGGCATCGGCATCATGGCAATGGCCGGACCGGTGGTATCTGCTCTGGTGGGCGCACTGGAAGGCGCCATCGTCGTGGGCAGCGTGTCGGCGCTTGGCGCTGCGCTGGCGCAGTTCGGTGTTCCAAAGGAGCAGGCCGTGCTGTGCGAGAAAGACCTGATGGACGATCGCTTCGTGCTCATGCTGCATGGCACGGCCTCGGAGGTCGCGCAGGCGAAGGTGGTGGTCACCAGCGCCCGCTCATGGGCGGCCGCCTAGCAAAAATCAGCGCTGATTCTGTGGCAGGCGCCCGGTTCAGGCGTGATCGTGCGCGTGATCGTAGCTGTCCTTGACGATCTGGTAGCAGCCGCAGGCGGCTGCAGAAAGGCCCTTCGGGTCGAGGATGGTGAGGGTGCCGCGGCTATAGCGGATGAGCTTGCGCCGCTGCAGGCTGCCGGCCGCCTCGGTGATGCCGACGCGGCGCACGCCCAGCATGCGCGCGAGGAATTCCTGGGTGATGCGGAATTCACTGCTGTTGACGCGATCGCGCGTCATCAGCAGCCAGCGCGCCATGCGCTGCGTCACTACATGGAAGCGGTTGCAGGCCGCAGTCTGCGCAACCTGCGTCATCAGCAGGTGGGTGAAACAGTAGAGTTCGCGCTGCAGTGTAGCGCTTGCGGCGAATTCGCGGTTCAGGTCGGCTGTCTTCATGCGCAGCGCCCTGCCGGCGCCCTGCACGACTGCCAGGAAGGGCGAGGTCGCGATGCCCAGGGCCACCGGAACGCCGACCATGCCTTCGAAGCCCACCAGCCCGACTTCCGCGACACGGTTTTCGTCCACCGATGTGAGCAGCGAAACCAGGCAGGTTTCGGGGAAGTACACGTGCCGGATGCGTGCATGCGGTTCATAGAGCACCGCGCCAAAGGCCAGTTCGACCGGTTCGAGGTGGGGAAGCAGTCGCTGGTATTCCTTGCGGGGCAGTGCGGCCAGCAACTGGTTAATCTGGTCGGGGGTAACTGGCCGATTCAGGATCGGGTTTTTCTTGGCGCCCGGCATGGGGCTTCTCCCTGTGTGCAGTCTTCACAACTCCTTGCTCGGGAGCTTCTCGTCGAGGATTGGAATTGCGATCCCGCATCCGGGCCGTGCCAACGCCGCTCAA
This sequence comes from uncultured beta proteobacterium, assembly GCA_903928055.1. Classification (GTDB taxonomy): domain Bacteria; phylum Pseudomonadota; class Gammaproteobacteria; order Burkholderiales; family SG8-39; genus CAIYPG01. The sequence goes on from CAIYPG010000086.1 coordinate 3,929, forward strand.
GATAGGGCGCAAGTGTAATTTTTCTAATAAAAACAAGCAATTGTGTACGGTACCGTACATAAAACAGCAGCCGTGGACGGTGTCGTGCCCAAACGTCCAGCCGCAGATGTCGGAGCGCCTGTCACGTCCTGGTTTGATCTGGGTCAGCCCGGTATCGCGCTGTAAGTTCGGTGCCGTACAGAGCGCCCCCCCCCCGGGGACGAGGATGCATTGCATCGGCAGGGAGGTCGCGACATTGTGTCAGCGGCCAGTCCGATGACAGTTTGCACATGACCATGGGGGCATCAATGGCACCAACACACGCGCTTCGCAATACACCGGCAGCAGTCGTCCTGAATGCATTGGAGGCGCTGACAGAAAAAAAGGTGCCTGCGCGGAAGCGCCAGGACATCCATCACCTCGATCCCCTGTTGCATTCGCCACGGCAGAACCGGCTGTTGGCGGCACTGTCCGAAAAGGAATACGAGACCCTGTTGTCGCACCTGGAACTGGTGCGACTGCCGCTGGGGAGGTCCGTGTATGGTGCGTGCGACCTGCAGAAGTATCTGTACTTCCTCACCGAAGGCATCGTCTCGCGTTTCTATGTGATGGAGAACGGCTCGACGGCGGAGTTCGCCGCCACGGGCAATGAGGGCGTGATCGGGCTGGCGACCTTCCTCGGCGGGAACAGCACGCCCAGCCAGTCATCCGTGGTCAGCGCCGGCTATGCGTACCGCATGAGGGGCGACCGGGTACGCGGCGATATTTCGCTCGGCGGACGATTGCCGCATCTGCTGCTGCGCTATGCCATGGCGCTGACGATTCAGGCCGGGCAGACGGCGGCGTGCAACCGCCATCACACTGTGCGGCAGCAACTGTGTTCGCTGCTGCTGGCGAGCACGGACCGGCTGCATTCGAATGAGGTGAAGATCACCCAGGACCTGATTGCAGACGAACTTGGCGTGCGCCGCGAAAGCGTGACCGAGGCGATGGGCCACATGCAGGGGCTGGGAGTGATACGGCACAGCCGCGGCCGCGTTGTTGTGCTGAACCGTGCCGGGCTGGAGGCAGCGGCCTGCGAGTGCTATGCGGTGATGAAGCATGAGCAGGAGCGTGTGGCCTCTTCGTGTTCGCAGGGCCACGGCCATTAGCAATACCTGCTTTGTCGCGGGACGCGGCCCGCGTTGCCGTGCTGTGCGCAGCGCCGTTGACCTGGATCAATCGGGGGCATTGCACTGGCGCCAGAATTTCACCCATGAAGATCGTGAATGTTGCGCGCACCCTGCTTGCGTTGGCGTTGTTCGCCGCGGGCCCCGCGGTTCGGTCGCAGGTCCAATCTCAGGTTCAGTCACAGGAAGGTGCCGGAGCCGCCGCGCAGATCGACATCGGCGGCGGCTATTCGGTCATGGTGCCGGTGGGTGAGGGCTGGCGTGCCACTGATGCATCCGGATCGCCCGCGTCCTACCTGAAAATACTCGGCCCGGAGTCCCACAGCCTTGCGCTGATCGCGGCCACCGGTCCCTCGGGCATCACGCCGCAGGAGATTCGCGCCATCGGCGGGCCCAATGCTGCAGACCAGGTGGTGAAACTGATCGGTCGTTTCGTTTCGAGCGCATGGAAGTCACATGCGGCCGGACTGCAGGATGCACGCTACGAGACCGTGGAGACGGTCAACGAGACTGGCGGGAAATATTCGTTTGGGAAATTCTTCTGTGGCTACAGCCGCATCGTGGTGCGCGACCGCGGCGCAATGGTGGACGGCGTGCCGGCCACGCTGCGCCATGTGGCCTACAGTTGCATCACCTTTCCCGACATGGTCACTGCGGCGAATGTCACGTATTCCGAACGTGGCCGCGAACAGGACTTGTCATCGGAGGCGATGGCCGAAGGCGAGCGTTTCGCCCTCAGCCTGCAGCGCCGGCCCTGAGCAAGGGCAGAAGGGGCGGGTGCAAACATCACCCCCCCTGAATGATCAGTCGCGATAGTCCGGATACAGGCGGTCCATCAGGCGGCGCATGGCGTCCCAGGCCACGTCCTTCTTCGATGTCTCCTTGTCCGCGCCCATGAGTTGCGGCTTGACGATGGAGACGGCGGCCTGCTTCGATGTCTTCTGCACGATGTCCTTCGGCGGGATGCTGAGCCGTGCACCGCCGGCCTGCGCCATGATCTGCACGGCGCAGGATTCCTCAAGCTTGCGCATCAGCGCGAAGGCCTGGCCCACGGTGTCGCCGGCGGCAAGCAGGCCGTGGTTGCGGAGGACCATGGCGTTCTTGTCGCCCAGTGCCGCGGCAATGCGCTCGCACTCGTCCGGATCATCGGTGATGCCTTCGCAGTCGTAATAGGCCACGCGTCCCTGCAGGCCCATGGAGGCCAGCGTCAGCGGCAGGATGCCCTGTTCCTGTGCGGACACCGCCATGCCGGCGAAGGAGTGGGTGTGGATGACGCACTTCAGGTCCTCGCGCACGCGATGCACCGAGGCATGCACCACGAAGCCGGGCGCAAACACGGGGTAGGGCGAGGGCATGACCTTGTTCGACTTCAGGTCCACCTTGAGCAGGTTCGAGGCGGTGACTTCCTGGTACATGAGGCCGAACGGGTTCAGCAGGAAGTGGGCGTCGCGGCCGGGGGCACGCACCGAGATGTGGTTGTAGATGGAGTCCCTGTGCCAGCCCATGTGCTCGACGGCGCGATAGCAGCAGGCCAGTTCGAGGCGCGCTTCCCACTCCTCCGGGGAGCAGTTGAGGGGGATGGCGGATTGCGGCTTGAGTTGTGCGGACATGCGGGCTCTCCTCGGATGTTGGTCTGGCTGTGTGGTTCCGGCCGCCCTGCGGCGGCCGGTCTGAGTGCGGCAGTATATGCGTCTGGTTCCGGGTTTGCTGAGGGCGCCCGGTGGAGCTTCAGGACACGGCGATCATGCCCATCCAGAACTGCGACTGGCCGGCGGTTTCGACATCGTATTTGTTCACGAACAGCAGCCGGCCGTCGGCGCCGATCCGGAAGGTCGTCATGCTGGCGGGCTGGCTGCGTATGGCGCTGCCGTCGCGCACATCGACGGCCTGGATGTGCGCCGCGACCATCATGCGTCCGGTCGGGTCGATGGCGAAGGTGCGCGGATGGATGCCGTGGGTGTCCTCGTTCTGGATCAGCACCGGCTCGCCGGTCTGCGGATTGAGCGCGAACACCGCAATGCTGTTGTCGCCGCCTTCGAACACGGCGCGGTCGCCGCCGGGCTGCGCCCTGCCGCTGGCGCGGTTCGCGACATACACCACATGACCGGCCGGATGCACATGCACTGTGCTGGTCAACTGGTGTGTGGATTCGGGGAGTTTCGCGTCGGGATTTTTCAGCGTGGTCCGTACATACACCGGGTCGGCGCTGAGCCTGTCATCGCGCAGGTCGAATACGGCGAGCTGATTCTGGCGTTCGAGCGAGGCATACACGCGGCGGCCGGCGGCATCGATGTCGATGTGGCGCGGGCCGAAGCCGTAGCCGCCGCCGGGGGCTGCGCTCTGGCGGTTTGACAGCACGCCATCGTTCAGGTCGAGCACTTTCAGCGCGCCCGGATCCTCCTGCGTGTCACGCGTGGCGTCGTTGCCGCGGGTGACGAGGATGGCGCCGCGGTTCGAGGGCAGCATGCGCACCTGGTGCGGGAAGCTGCCCACATCAAGCGTTGCGGACTGCTTCACCTCTGCGCCCATCGTGCCATCGGAGTTGATGCGATGCACGGTGGCCAGGGCTGGACGTGGATAGGCCACCAGTGCGAAGCGGCCGGTGGCGTCGAGCGTGAGGTGCACCGGGCGATGCGGCAGCGGAGCGGGTTCGCCGTGCGGCACCAGCGTGGCCGATGCGGCATCGGCACGAAACGCGCTCAGCCAGTGTTCGCCGCCGGGGGCTTCCTTCTTGGGACCCTGGCTGGTGGAGGCAATGTAGAAGAGGTTCGAGCCGGCGGGCCCGGGCCACAGGTATTGCACGTTCTGTGGCGCGTGCGACACCTGCCTCGGCGTGAGCGTGCAGGTCTCCACGTCCATGTCGTGCCAGGTGATCTTGGCGCCGATGGCGGAGAGGACGATGATTTTTCCGGACGGGGTGCGGTTCGAGGTGTTCGCCATTGCAATGCCTCCTTGTACTGATCATTGTTCCGGATATTGTGATCAATTCCAGATTTTTGATGTTATTCAAAGCAAAATTCCAAAAAAATTAATATCAGTGCGTTCCGGAGATTCCTGACCGTTCTGTCCGAAAAAAACACAGGCCCCAACGGTGTTCTGTCGGGGCCTGTGTTGTTTTGCTTCGATCGCGGCTCAGTCCGTGTCGGCCTTGATGTTCTTGTCGCGGATGATCTTGCCGAAGCGCTCGTAGTCGGCGCGAAGCAGCGCTTCGGTGGCGGCCACGGTGTTCGGGAAGGGATCGATGCCCTGCTTGGCCAGCAGGTCGCGCGTGTCGGCGGAACCCTGTGCCTTGCCGATTTCGGCGTTGATCTTCTGGATGATGTCCTTGGGCGTGGCGGCCGGCGCGAGCATGCCGAACCAGTTTGCAGCGACAAAGCCCGGCAGCCCGGATTCGGCAAAGGTCGGCACATCGGGCAGCACGGGGTTGCGCTTGTCGCCGGAAATGGCGATGCCCTTCAGCTTGCCGGCCTTCACGTGGGAGGCGAAGTTCACGAGGTTGTTGAAGCTCACCTGCACCTGTCCGCCGATCAGGTCGGTCGTGGACGGGCCGCCGCCCTTGTAGGGCACCACGGTGATGACAGTGTCGGTGGCGGCCATGAACAATTCGTTTACCAGGTGCTGCACCGTTCCCAGCCCCACGGTGGCCGAATTGATCCTGCCGGGGTTCTTCTTCGCGTAGGCGATGAATTCCTTCAGCGTGTTCGGCGGGAATCCGGGATAGGCGGTCAGCATGTAGTCGCTGCGCGTCAGCGTGGAGATTCCGGCAAAGTCCTTGAACGTGTCATAGGGCAGCTTGGGCTGCAGCCAGGGGTTGATGATGTGGGTGTTCGTGATCGTGAGCAGCGTGTAGCCGTCGGCGGGCGAGCGCACCATGGCTTCCGAGCCGATGATGGTGTTGCCACCGGGGCGGTTGTCCACGATCACCTGCTGGCCCCAGTCCTCGGTGAACTTCTGGGCGAAGATGCGGGTCACCGCCGTGGTGCTGCCGCCGGGCGCATACGGAAGGATGATGCGCACGGGCTTGTTGGGGTAGGTGGCGACGGACTGGGCGCCGGCCATGGTGGTCATGGTCATGCCGGCCATTGTGACCACGGTCATCAGCGTGCCGGTGCAAACGGCGCGCACTGTCCTGCGGGAAAGTTTCTGCATTGCTTCCTCCTGACTGTTGTGACTTCCTGTTTGAGCCGCTACTTTAACGGAGAACATGCGCTCGTGCAGCGTGCGTCAGTGCAGCCGGTCCTCGAAGAAAGTCATGACTTCGCGAATGCTGTCGGCCCAGGCCTCGGGGTTTCCGCCGGTTGTGGCGCCATGTTTGCCAGGGGCATTGGCGTTGTTGCGGGCTGCGACGTAGCGCACCGGCGAAGCACTGTCGAAAGAATGGTGCGCGCCAGGATAGATCCTGATGGATGCCGGATAGCCGGCGGTGCTGGCGGATTCGATCATCCGGAGACAGTGTTCCGCCGGCGTCCAGTCATCCTTTTCACCGATGAGGACGAGCAGCGGTGCGACGGGCCGGTAAGTGCCCGTCAGATCGGCGTGCCAGCTGCCCATGCGTGCGGCACATCCCGGATACAGCGCCACAGCAGCGGCAAAACCCGAATGCTTCTCCTGCGCCAGGGGCTCGCTGTCACGAAGCGGGGCGGCCATGGCGGTCACCGTGGTCGAGCCGCCGTGTGAGCCGCCCATGATGCCGACATGGCGGCCATCAATCTCGGGCAGGGTGCGCAGGTGGGCGAGCGCCGCATAGGCGTCTCGTATGCGGCGCGAGGGGGCAACGCTGTCGCGCGAGGCGGTGGTGGTACACACGCCACCCGGGAAACCACGGGTGCTGAAGCTGTCCGGGATGAAGACGTAATAGCCACGCGCCACCAGCTCGCGCGCCCAGCGTGCCGGTGCGCCGCTGGAGCCGCGTCCGAGGCCGCTGCAGTCGTGCATGATCACGACCGCCGGAAAAGAGCCGGTGCCGTCGGGCCTGAAGGCGGTGGCGGGTATCTGTTCCACTGAGCCATTGGCTGCGGTGACCGCAAGCGACAATTTCTCTTCCGCATTCGCGCCGAGGCACAGAAGCAGCACGCAAAGGCCGGGCATCATGGTGAGTGTGCGGTTTCGCATGTTCACTCCGTTGGTCAATCTGACTGTCATTCTGTCACGAAGAGATCAACGGAACGAGACGCATGCTCCCGGGCGCTGTCGGGGAACCTCTGTAACGAAGATTGCCCGAGCCCGCATATTCGTGATGCCGGGGGATTGCAGGGCTAGCCTCTGACCGGATGCGAGTGCGGGCAGTCCTTCCTGTGCGGTGGCGCGAATGGTCGCCAGCGGCATGGGCCGCGAGATGCCAAAGCCCTGGGCGAAATCGACCTTGAGCCTGCGCAGCAGTTTCAGGGTGGCCTCGTCCTCGACCATGTCGGCGATGGTGCGGACATCGAATGAATGGCGGCGGTGGTGGAAAGCCCGCCCGCGGCCCGCCGTTCAGGAAGCGGCGAGCGAGGCCAGCAGTTGTTCCTGGGCCGAACGGTGCATGCGGCCTTTTTTCCGGTGGTATTCGCCGTCGGCATTCATCTCCCAGGCATTGCTGTTGTCGGCGAGGTAGGCGCGCAGGCCTTCCCTGATGACGCGCGCCTTCAGCTTCGGTTCCAGGATGGGCACGCACAGCTCGATGCGGCGGAAGAAGTTGCGCTCCATCCAGTCGGCGCTGGAGAGATAGACGTCGTCGGCGCCGCCGTTCAGGAAATAGAAGATGCGATGGTGTTCGAGGAGGCGGCCGATGACCGAGCGCACGCGGATGTTGTCCGACAGGCCGGGGATGCCGGGGCGCAGCGCGCAGACGCCGCGCACGATGAGGTCGATCTTCACGCCGGCCTGCGAGGCGGCATACAGCGCTTCGATGACCAGCGGCTCGAGCAGCGAGTTCATCTTGGCGATGATGCGCGCGGGCTTGCCGGCCCTGGCGTTCTTCGCTTCGCGGCGCACCGCGGCCATGATGTTCTCGTGCAGCGTGAATGGCGACATCCACAGGTGGTTGAGCTTCTGCGCGCGGCCCAGGCCGGTGAGCTGCTTGAAGGCCTCGCTCACGTCGTCGCAGATTGCCTCGTTGGCGGTGAACAGGCCGAAGTCGGTGTAGAGGCGGGCGGTGCGCGGATGGTAGTTGCCGGTGGCGACATGCACGTAGCGGCGCAGCCGCCCGCTTTCGCGGCGCACCACCATCAGCATCTTCGCGTGGGTCTTGTAACCCACCACGCCGTAGACCACGTGCGCGCCGACTTCCTCGAGCTTGGTGGCCCAGTTGAGGTTCGCCTCTTCGTCGAAGCGCGCCAGCAACTCGACCACCACGGTGACTTCCTTGCCGCGCTGGGCGGCGGCGATCAGGTATTTCATCAGCACCGAGTCGGTGCCGGTGCGGTACACCGTCTGCTTGATCGCCACCACGTCCGGGTCCTCGGCGGCCTGCTCGAGGAATTCGATGACCGGATTGAAGGACTGGTAGGGGTGGTGCAGCAGCACGTCACCCTTCGCGATGGTTGCGAACAGGTCGTGCTGTGCCTCGAGCGGTTTGGGCAGGCCGGGCGTGAAGGGCGGGTACTTCAGCGCCGGCAGGTCCACCAGGTCGGGCACCTGCATGAGGCGCACCAGGTTGACCGGGCCGTCCACGCGGTACAGGTCGTCCTGCGTCAGGTCGAACTGCTCAAGCAGGAAGGCCGCCATGTCGGGCGGGCAGCGCTTGGCGACTTCCAGGCGCACGGAGTCGCCGAAATGGCGCTGCGGCAGTTCGCCCTGCAGCGCGGTGCGCAGGTCCTTGATTTCCTCGTCGTCGAGGAACAGGTCGCTGTTGCGCGTGACGCGGAACGGGTAGGAGCCGAGCACGTTCATGCCCTCGAACAGGGCGCCGACGAAGGCCTGCAGGATCGAGGTGAGCAGCACGAAGTGGTGGCCGCTGCCGGACACTTCTTCGGGCAGGCGGATGATGCGCGGCAGCAGGCGCGGTGCCTGCACGATGGCGATGCCCGAACTGCGGCCGAAGGCGTCGCTGCCTTCGAGCTGCACCGCGACGTTGAGCGATTTGTTCAGCACGCGCGGGAAGGGGTGCGCCGGATCGAGTCCGATCGGGGTCAGCAGCGGCATCATCTCCCGCACGAAATAGTCGTGCAGCCAGGCGCGCTGCTCACGTGACCAGTCGGGCTCGAGCAGGAAGTGCACGCCGTGCCGCGCCAGTTCGGGAAGGATTTCGGCATTGAGCAGGCGGTATTGCTCGCTGACCATGGCATGGGCCTGGTCGGCGACTGCCGGAAAGATCTCGGCCGGCGAGGACTCGCCCGGACGCACGACGTCGTCGCCGAGCTTCAGCCGCTCCTTGAGTTCCGCGACGCGGATCTCGAACAGCTCGTCCATGTTGGACGAGAAGATGCAGAGGAAGCGCAGGCGCTCGAGCAGCGGCACCTGACGGTCGGCGGCCTGGGCCAGCACCCGGCGGTTGAAGGCCAGCAGGCTGAGTTCACGGGAAAGGAAGCGTGGCTGTTCTGTTTTGGCGAGCATGATTTCCGGCACGCCCGGCCCGCCCGGCCCGAAGTGGACGGAGTCCGGGGCGAGCGGATGGTAGTGATCCGACTGGAACGTGATGTCTGACGCCACAGGTTACCCCCTCATTGTTACAAAAATGCTACACCCGCCGCGTCCCTGGCGGGTTTGTGCCAGGTCAAAGCACGGTCCGAAGGTTCCCTGATCCGGGGATTCCTGATGTTTTCGGAGTCCGCCCAAGGCTGACACATTAGCGTCATATTCAAGGACTACAGTGCGCCAACGTACAGACCCCTTTCTCCGCCACCCGCGCACTCTTTCTCCGGCCCCCAATGATTTCCGAACTGCATACCTCCAAACAGTACGATGCCGAACTGGAGCAGGTTCGCTCCCAGGTGATCCTGATGGGCAAACTGGTGGAGCGCCAGCTGGCCTACGCCACCGAGGCGCTGCGGCGCCGCGATCCGGCGCTGGCCGAGCGCGTGGCGGCATCCGAAGCCGAAATCAATGCGCTGGAAGTTTCCATTGACGAGCTGTGCACCACAGTCATTGCGCGCCGCCAGCCGACCTCGAATGACCTGCGCCTGATCATGATGGTGCTGAAGACCATCACCGACCTGGAGCGCATCGGCGACGAGGCCAAGAAGATCGCGCTGGTCACGCATCGCATCTTCGGGCCCGCCACGCGGCACCTGCCGCGCATCGCCGAAATCATTCCGGTGGCCGAACTGGTGGCCGGCATGCTGCAGCGTTCGCTGGATGCGTTTGCCAATCTTGACGATAGCGACGCGCCCGGCATCGCCCGCCAGGATGTCGAGGTTGACGGATATTTCCACAGCATCCTGCGCCAGTTGCTCACCTACATGATCGAGGATCCCCGCACGATCTCGGCCTCGCTCGACATCATCTTCATCGCCAAGTCGCTGGAGCGCATCGGCGACCATGCCAAGAACATCTCCGAATATGTGGTGTACATGATCAAGGGCAAGGATGTTCGCCATGTGACGGTCGAGGAGATGGAACAGGCGGTCAAGTCATAGTTGCAGCGCCGCGCGCCGCCGTTGCGGCGGCCGCAGGCGGGTGCTATGTTCGGCGCGTGGACAAACCTTCCTCCAGAGCCTCCAGAGACGATTCGAAAGACGATGTGCGTCACGACATGCTGGCCGCCGTCGACCTCGGTTCCAACAGCTTTCACCTGCAGATCGGCCGCGTCGTCGGCGACCAGATCTACCTGCTCGACTCATTGCGTGACTCGGTGCGCCTCGGCGCCGGCATGACGCGCGACGGGCGCCTTGACCGCGCCACGCAGTTGCGCGCCATCGAAGCGCTGGGCCGCTTTGGCGAGCGCCTGCGCGGCTTCCCGCGCGGCGCGGTGCGCGCCGTGGGCACCAATGCGCTGCGGGTGGCAAAAAATGCCGAATCGTTCCTGGCCGAAGCGCGCAGCGTGCTCGGGTTTCCGATCGAAGTGGTGTTCGGCCGCGAAGAGGCGCGCCTGATCTACCTTGGCGTGGCGCACAGCCTGCCGCCTTCACCCGATCCGCGCCTGGTGATCGACATCGGCGGGGGATCGACTGAATTCGTGATTGGCACCGGGCTTGAGCCTGCGCTGATGGAGTCGATCTCCATGGGCTGCGTGAGCTGGAGCCTGCGCCATTTCCCGGAAGGGCGCCTCGACAAGTCCTCGTTCAAGCGTGCCGAAGTCGCGGCGGCGAACGAGATGCAGCGCATCGTCAAGGCCTACCGCCGCGCTGGATGGCATCAGGCGATTGCGTCCTCGGGCACGGCGAAATCGCTGGCCGCGATCCTCTCGGCCAATGGCTGGAGCGGAACGGACGAGATCACCCCCGGCGGTCTGGAGAAGCTGCGCAGCCTGCTGATCAAGAGCGGCGACATCGAGCGGCTGGACCTGCCGGGCCTGCGGGAGGAGCGCATTGCCATCCTGCCCGGCGGCCTGGCCATCATGTCGGCCGCGCTGGCCGAGTTGGGCGTGGATTCGATCGTGGTATCCGATGGTGCGCTCCGGCAGGGTGTGCTCTATGACTTGCTGGGCCGCGTCACGCACCACGACATGCGCGAGGTGACGGTGGCGGAATTTGCGCGCCGCTACCATGTCGATGCGTCGCAGGCTGCGCGCGTGGCCGAACTGGCTGCGCAGATCCAGGCCGACCTCGCCGGGCAGGCCGGCCAGGTCGGGGAGGGCGATGCGCTGCTGCTGCAGTTCGCCGCCGGCCTGCATGAAATCGGCATCACGATCGCACATGCCGGATACCACAAGCATTCGGCCTACATCCTCGGGCAGGCTGACATGCCCGGCTTCTCGCGTGACGAGCAGGCTCGACTGGCGCGCCTGGTGCTCGCGCACCGCGGCAAGCTGGCGAAGATCGAAGGCCTGCCGGCGAAGAGTTCGGACTGGGCAAACATTTTTGCGCTGCGGCTGGCGGCGTTGCTGTGCCGGTCGCGCGGCGACATCGTGCTGCCGCGTTTCAGTTGCAGGACCACCGATGCCGGTTACCAGATGTCGCTGCCGCGCGCCTGGCTGGAGGAGCATCCGCTGACCGAGGCGGTGCTGGAGGAGGAATCGGCCGAGTGGCGCGCGCTTGGCATCCGCTTCGAAGTGCGCGGGGTCAATGGTGCGGTCGAGGAGCGGCGCCTGAAGGTGGCCGGCTGAGTGGCGGTTCAGGCGGACCGAATGTGATCGATTCTGCTGAAATCTGATTTATCCAAGCGAAATGGTTGGGGGATTGTTATCACCCGGCATTGCAGATTCACAGCATGTCCGGCGTCATCGCGACGCGCAGCACTGCTTCTTCACCATCGCCGCGCGCGCGATTCGCAATCCACAGCACGGCCCCTTTTTTCACGCTCCAGTCCATGTCTGTGCCTGACATGAGCAATGCGGCCACATGGCCCAGCGTCGGCTGGTGGCCGACGACCAGTACGGTATCCGGTCCGTTTTCGCGTGCGTGAGGCCAGCCCGCCGCGGCGAGGATGCTCTCCGGTGTGGCGGAGAGTCCGACCTGCGGCGTGGTCTCGAAGGGCAGGTCCAGTGCGGCGATGGTCTGCTGCGTGCGCGTGGCGGGAGAGGCGAGGATGCGGGGGTGTTTCGGCAGGCGTTCAAGCAGCCACGCTGCCATGGCGGCGGCCTGCTTGCGGCCACGCGGTGTCAGCGATCGTGCGCTGTCGGAAATCAGGCCGGGGACGGGGTCCTCGGCTTCGGCGTGACGCCACAGGATGAGTTGCAGGCCGCGGCGTTGAGGTGGTTCCTGCATCATGCGCAACCCTGAGTGACCGACGGGGCATGGCCCCGGCGGCTGCATCAGTCTTCGATTGGCTTGGAAACCGGCGGATTGCGGTTCGGGCAGTCCTGCTTGGTGCAGTCAGCGTACAGCGACAGCGCATGCTCTCGGATCACGAAGCCGCGGTCCTTGGCGATGCGGTTCTGGCGCTTCTCGATTTCCGCGTCGTAGAACTCCTCGACCTTGCCGCACTGCATGCAGACCAGATGGTCATGGTGCGTGCCTTCGTTCAGTTCGAATACGGCTTTGCCGGACTCGAAATGATGGCGCTTCAGGATGCCGGCATGCTCGAACTGCGTGAGCACGCGATAGACCGTGGCGAGGCCGACGTCCATGCCGTCGCCGATGAGGACGCGATAGACATCTTCGGCGGCGAGGTGGCGCACCTTGCTGTCCTCGAACAGTTTGAGAATGCGCAGGCGCGGACCGGTGGCCTTGAGGCCGATGGTTTTGAGGTCGTGTGGATTGGACATGATGGTTTGATGGGGCTGGTTTTGAAATGTGTGCGTGCCGCTTTGCCGGGGTGTTGGCTGCAATGGCGCAGGCACCGAAAACATGAGGCAGGATTCCGTTATGATATAGCAGCCATTTCAATAACAGGAAAAATCCTTGATTTCCCGCCGTATTCCGACTAATGCAGTCGCCTTTGCGATGCTGGTCTTGCTGGGTGCTTGCAGCGCCCTCCCGCAGGTGACGCCCTACCGTATCGAGATCCAGCAGGGCAACTGGATCACCCAGGAAATGATTTCCAAACTCAAGCCGGGAATGACCAAGGAACAGGTGCGTTTTGTGCTCGGCACGCCACTTCTGGTTGATCCCTTCCATGCCGATCGCTGGGACTACGTGTTCATGCGCACGCCGCAGAACAGCACGGCGCTTGAGCAGCGGCGCATCACGGTGTTCTTCGCGGATGGCAAGTTGCTGCGCGTGGATGGCGATGTCGTGCCCGAGGCCGGTGCGAGTCCGGCGGCTCAATCCGCCGCCCCGAAGCCGGAGGCCGCTGCCAAATGAAGATCGCCATAGCCGGCGCGGCCGGCCGCATGGGGCGCGCCCTGATCGAAGGCGTGCTCAGGCATGATGTCCTGAAACTGGCCGCGGCATTTGACGTTGCCGCCAGCGGCGCGGTCGGCAAGGACGCCGGCGAGTGGACTGGCGTGCAGTCCGGCGTGAGCATCAGCGCGGATGCGGCGGCGGCGATTGCCGCCTCCGAATGCCTGATCGACTTCACGCGCCCCGAGGCGACGCTGGCGCACCTTGACCTGGCCGTCGCGCGGGGCACCCGCATGGTCATCGGCACCACGGGATTTACTGCAGAGCAGAAGCAGCGCATCAGCGATGCGGCAAAGCGCATCGCCATTGTCATGGCGCCGAATTTCGCGATTGGCGTGAACGTGACGTTCAAGCTGGCGGAGATCGCCGCGAAAAGCCTGGGCCCGGAATTCGACGTTGAAATCATCGAGGCGCACCACAAGCACAAGGTGGATGCGCCATCGGGCACCGCGCTGAAGCTGGGCGAAGTGGTGGCCGGGGCGCTGAATCGCGACCTCAGGACCGATGCGGTGTATGGCCGCGAAGGCATTACCGGCGAGCGCAACGCAAAGAGCATCGCTTTCCACAGCATTCGCGGCGGCGACATCGTCGGCGAACACACCGTGATCTTTGCCGGTGAGGGCGAGCGCGTCGAAGTAACGGTGCGCTCGCAGAGCCGCATGACCTATGCCTCAGGCGCGCTGCGGGCGGCCTTGTTCCTGAAGGGGAAATCGTCCGGGCTGTACGACATGCAGGACGTGCTTGGGCTGAATTGATCGCAGGTGGCCTCGCCCGTTCATCCTTCGACGGGCCCAGGACGAACGGCTTGGTGATTTCGCGCGTTCGTGGTGGTCCTGAGCGTGTCGAAGGATCGAACCATTAGCGGAATCGCCAAGGTTTGAACGGAAGGGCCTACTCGGGTATAATTCGGCCCCATTAGTACGAGGCGGGACGGGCAAGCGGCCTGTCCCGCTTTTCGTATCTAGACGCTTATTTTCAAACAGGTTTTCTGTGTCCCTAACGCCTCCGCCTGCCATCCTAGTGCTTGCCGATGGCAGCATTTTTCGGGGCATTTCCATCGGGGCCGAGGGGCTGTCCTCCGGCGAGGTGGTGTTCAACACCTCCATGACCGGCTACCAGGAAATCCTGACCGATCCGTCCTACTGTCGCCAGATCGTCACGCTGACCTATCCGCACATCGGCAATACCGGCACGAACTCGGAGGACGAGGAGTCCACCGGCATCTTCGCCTCGGGGCTGGTGATCCGCGATCTGCCGCTGATGATTTCCAACTGGCGCTCCGAACAAACGCTCGATGCCTATCTCAAGGCGCGCAAGGTGGTCGGCATCGCCGGCATCGACACGCGCAAGCTGACCCGCATCCTGCGCGAGAAGGGTGCGCAGAACGGTGCGCTCATGGCCGGCGATGTTGACGACGCCAGGGCTTTGTCCGCGGCGAAGGCGTTTCCGGGCCTCGCCGGCATGGATCTCGCGAAAGTGGTCAGCACCAAGGCGCCGTATGAATGGACTGACGGCGAATGGTCGCTCAAGGATGGTTATGCAAAAGGCGGAGCAGTTAACGAAACGGCGCGTTTCCACGTGGTCGCCTTTGATTACGGCGTGAAGCGCAACATCCTGCGCATGCTGGCTGCGCGCGGTTGCCGCGTCACGGTGCTGCCTGCACAGACCGGCTCGAAAGAGGCGCTGGCGCTCAAGCCCGACGGCATTTTTCTCTCGAACGGCCCCGGTGATCCGGAGCCCTGCGATTACGCCATCAAGGCGATACGCGAAATCCTCGACGGCACGCAGATTCCGGTGTTCGGCATCTGCCTCGGCCACCAGCTGATGGGCCTGGCTTCCGGCGCGAAGACCCTGAAGATGAAATTCGGCCATCACGGCGCGAACCATCCGGTGAAGGACCTCGATTCTGGGCAGGTGGTGATCACCAGCCAGAACCACGGTTTTGCGGTTGATCCGGCCACGCTGCCGAAAAACATGCGCACCACGCATGTGTCGCTGTTCGACGGCTCGTTGCAGGGCCTGGCCCGCACCGATCGCCCGGCGTTCTGCTTCCAGGGACATCCGGAAGCCAGCCCGGGGCCGCATGACATCGGCTATCTGTTCGATCGTTTTGTGGCCATGATGGACCAGGGTGGAGCGGGCAATGCCTAAGCGTACCGACATCAAGACCATCCTCATCATCGGCGCCGGCCCGATTGTCATCGGCCAGGCCTGCGAGTTCGATTACTCCGGCGCGCAGGCCTGCAAGGCGCTGCGCGAAGAAGGCTATCGCGTCGTCCTGGTGAATTCCAATCCGGCCACAATCATGACCGATCCGGAAACGGCGGACGTGACCTACATCGAGCCGGTGACCTGGCGGATGGTGGAATCCATCATCGAGAAGGAACGGCCCGATGCGCTGCTGCCCACCATGGGCGGGCAGACGGCGCTGAACTGCGCACTCGACCTGGCCAAACATGGCGTGCTGGAAAAGTACGGCGTGGAGATGATCGGGGCGAAGAAGGAGGCGATCGACAAGGCCGAGGACCGCCAGAAGTTCAAGGAGGCGATGACGCGCATCGGCCTCGGGAGCGCGCGTTCGAAAACGGCGCATTCCATGGAGGAGGCACTGCAGGTGCAGGCTGCGATCGGCTACCCGGTGGTGATCCGCCCATCCTTCACGCTGGGCGGCACCGGCGGCGGCATCGCCTACAACCGCGAGGAATTCGTCACGATCTGCGAACGCGGCCTGGAGGCATCGCCCACCAAGGAACTGCTGATCGAGGAGTCGCTGATCGGCTGGAAGGAATTCGAGATGGTGGTTGTCCGCGACAGCAAGGACAACTGCATCATCATCTGTTCCATCGAAAACCTTGATCCCATGGGTGTGCACACCGGGGACTCGATCACGGTGGCGCCGGCGCAGACGCTGACCGACAAGGAATACCAGATCATGCGTGACGCCTCGATCGCGGTGCTCCGCGAAATCGGCGTGGACACCGGCGGCTCGAACGTGCAGTTCGCCATCGATCCAAAAGATGGCAGGATGATCGTGATCGAGATGAATCCGCGCGTGTCGCGCTCTTCGGCGCTGGCCTCCAAGGCCACGGGCTTCCCGATCGCCAAGGTCGCGGCCAAGCTGGCCGTGGGCTACACACTGGATGAGTTGAAGAACGAAATCACTGGCGGCGCGACGCCCGCGTCCTTCGAGCCGTCCATCGATTACGTGGTCACCAAGGTGCCGCGTTTTGCCTTCGAGAAATTCCCGCAGGCCAATGACCGGCTGACCACGCAGATGAAGTCAGTGGGCGAGGTGATGGCCATCGGCAGCACCTTCCAGGAGTCGTTCCAGAAGGCGCTGCGCGGCCTCGAGGTGGGCGTGGACGGCATGAACCAGAAGACCACCGACCGCGAGACGATCGAAAAGGAACTGGGCGAGCCGGGGCCGGACCGCATCTGGTACGTGGGCGATGCCTTCGAAAGCGGCATGACGCTCGAGGAAGTGCATGCGCTGACGCACATCGACCCGTGGTTCCTGGCGCAGATCAAGGACATCATCGACGTCGAGATGGTGCTGGACGACCAGAAGCTGGAGTCCATCGACGCGGCGCGCATGCGCGTGCTGAAGAAGAAGGGTTTCTCCGACCGGCGTCTGGCCAAGCTGCTGAAGACCACCGAGCAGGCGGTGCGCGATGCACGGCACAAGCACGGCGTGCGCCCGGTGTACAAGCGCGTGGACACCTGCGCCGCGGAATTCGCCACGACCACCGCCTACCTGTATTCCACCTACGAGGAGGAGTGCGAGGCGGCGCCCACGGACAAGCGCAAGATCATGGTTCTGGGCGGCGGGCCGAACCGCATCGGCCAGGGCATCGAATTCGACTACTGCTGCGTGCACGCCGCGCTGGCGCTTCGTGAAGACGGCTTCGAGACCATCATGGTCAACTGCAATCCTGAGACCGTCTCCACTGATTACGACACCTCGGACCGGCTGTACTTCGAGCCGCTGACGCTGGAAGACGTGCTGGAAATCGTCGAACTGGAACAGCCGAAGGGCGTGATCGTGCAGTACGGCGGCCAGACCCCGCTGAAGCTGGCGCGCGCGCTGGAAGCCAATGGCGTGCCGGTGATCGGCACCAGCCCGGACTCGATCGA
>CAIYPG010000087.1 GCA_903928055.1 uncultured beta proteobacterium
CAACACCACGGCCACATTCCGCTGATCCCTTTAGGCGTACAAACCTTCGGATGACACAAAGCCGCGATTACGGCGCACCGCGCTACGTGCCAGCATGCCGACTTGAAAATTTATATACCCCCCGGCCCAAAGCATTTCAAAAATGAAGGGGGGGGCCTTTCCTATATCGAGGGGGTGGGGTCACCCTTGTAAAGCGTTGGACAAGTCTCTACCGTTTTCCACAATTACGCGAGACAAACAGTGTTCCTGCCTAGTCTGTAGATGACGGGGCCTAAACGCTTGGTACGGGGTGGGTGGGGTCTTGGATTTTAGGAATCAGCAGATCGTTCGTGCAGATCAAGCTGTAGAGGCTGAGGGGGACTCCTAAACCTACAGCGGGGGGTGCCCCGTGGGTGGGGTGCTGACTGGCAGGATTTGGCTTTGGAGTGGCCCCATTCCCAGCCCCCTCATTCGGGTACCAATAGGGTACCAATTACACTTAACGGCCCAGCTGATTAACTCTAAGCCATTGATATTATTGGTGCCGGGTAAAGGAATCGAACCCTCGACCAACTGATTACAAATCAGCTGCTCTACCAACTGAGCTAACCCGGCACGGTGCGTATTATATGTCGCTCCCTGTCGCGCAGGTTTCGAGGGTTGAAATACGCCCGAACCCGGCGGGTGAATTCACCTATGCAACTGCAACATGCACCTGCATGCTGGAAATGCGCAGGGCCATCCCGTACTATTTGTGCCTGCCCGAAAAGCCGCCCGAGGAATCACGATGGACCTGCGTTACACCCCCGAAGAGAACACCTTCCGTGATGAAGTGCGTGCCTGGCTGAAGGAGTCCCTGCCGGCAGACCTGAAAAGGAAAATGATGCTGGGTGTGCGCCCGTCCAAGGAGGACATCGTGCGCTGGATGCGCATCCTCAACAAGAAGGGCTGGGCGGCGCCTTCGTGGCCGGTGGAATACGGCGGCACGGGCTGGGATGCCACGCAGCTCTACATTTTCAAGGAAGAAATGCAGCAGGCCTTTGCACCTGAGCCGCTGGGCATGAACGTCAATCTGGCCGGTCCGGTGATTGCCGCCTTCGGCACCGAAGAGCAGAAAAAGGAATTTCTTCCGAAGGTGCGCAACTGCGACATCTGGTTCTGCCAGGGATTCTCCGAGCCGGGCGCCGGCTCCGACCTCGCTTCGCTGAAAACCACCGCCGTGCAGGATGGCGACGATTACGTGGTCAACGGCACGAAACTGTGGACGTCCAATGCCCATCGCGCCGACTGGATGTTTGCGCTGGTGCGTACCGATCCCAACGCCAAAAAGCAGAAAGGCATCAGCTATCTGCTGATCGACATGAAGACCCCGGGCATCACGCTCAATCCGGTGATCACCATGGACGGCGATCGCTGGTGCAACCAGGAGTTCTTCGACAATGTGCGTGTGCCGGTAAAGAACCGCATCGGCGAGGAGAACAAGGGCTGGGGTTACGCCAAGTACCTGCTGGGCCACGAACGCGTGAATTTCGGCAAGGTCGGCGCCACCAAGGCGCGCATCGGCCTGGCCAAGGATCTGGCCACCAGCGTCATGCACAACGGCAAGCCGCTCTCCGAAGACGAGCAGTTCCGTGAAAAGCTGGTCGCAGTCGAAGTGGAACTGAAAGCGCTTGAGATCACGAACATGCAGGTCGTGGCCAGCATGAAAAAGGACAAAGAACATCGCCAGGACCCCAAGGCATCAATCCTCAAGATCAAGGGCGGCGAGCTGTACCAGATGGCCACGGAAATCCTGATGCAGGTGGCCGGTCCGCACGCCATGGCGCGCCAGACCGAATTCCTCAAGGGCGAAACCGAAGTACCGGTGGGCCCCGAGTATGCGGCCACCACTTCGCACAACTACTACATGATGCGGGAGCGCACGATCGCCGGTGGCTCCAGCGAAGTGCAACACAACATCATCGCCAAGGGCATCCTGGGCCTGTAAGGACTGACGCCCCCCCAAACCCAAAGGCACCCCATGGACCTGGCATTCACTCCCGAAGAAAACGCTTTTCGCATGGAAGCGCGCGAGTTCTTCCGAACCGCGATGCCGGATGACATGCGCCGACGTGTGGCACTGGGACAAAAAGCCACGCGCAATGACCTGGTGACCTGGCAGCGCATCCTCGACAAGAAAGGTTGGGCGGTGCCCGCCTGGCCGGTGGAATGGGGCGGCACCGGATGGACGCCGGTGCAGCACTACATCTATACCGAGGAACTGCTGCAGGCCCCGGCGCTGCCGCCGCTCCCGCACATCAACCAGGTTGGTGTGGTCATCATCGCCCGCGGCACACCCGAACAGAAAAAGCGTTTCCTGCCGAAGATCCGCACCATGGAATGGTGGTTCTGCCAGGGGTTTTCCGAACCCGGCTCAGGCTCCGACCTAGCCAGCCTGAAGACACGCGCGGAACGCCACGGCGACCACTACATCGTCAACGGCCAGAAACTGTGGACCTCGCAGGCGCATTACGCCGACTGGATGTATGCGCTGGTGCGCACCGATGCCAGTGCCAGCAAGCACACCGGCATCAGCTATCTGCTGATCGACATGAAAACGCCGGGCATCTCCGTGCGCCCGGTGATTTCACTGGACGGCTCGCACCACCTCAACGAAGTGTTCTTCGACAACGTGCGCGTGCCGGTGGACAACCGCATGGGCGAGGAAAACCGCGGCTGGGACTATGCCAAGCACACGCTCAGCCATGAGCGTGCCATCATCGCCCGCGTCGGACAGTCGAAAGCGCGCGTCAAGGCGGCCAAGGCGCTCGCTGCACGTGCCGGACTGCAGGACGACCGAAAGCTGCGCGAAAAGCTTGCTGCGATCGAGGTCGAGTTGAAGGCCCTGGAAATCACGAACATGCGCGTCATCGACGGCATGCGGCATGCCGGCACCGCCCAGGATCCGAAGGGATCGATTCTCAAACTCAAAGGCACCGAGCTGCAGCAGCAGACGCTGGAGGTCCTGCTGGAAATCGCCGGACCGGAAGCCATACCCAGGCAGACGGAGTTCTACACCAGCAAGGGCGGGCAGGCGTTGCGCGAGGAGTGGACTGCCACCATTGCGCCGGCTTTCTACATCGGCCGGGCCTCTTCGATCTATGGCGGATCCAACGAAATCCAGCACAACATCATCGCCAAACGCGTGCTGGGACTTTGAGGGCAGGAAGCCGGGATTAGAATAGCGGCACAAGGAGGCATCACCATGGACCTGAGATTCACCCCTGAAGAAATTGCATTCCGCGACGAAGTGCGGGCGTTCTGCGAATCCGCCCTGCCGGCCGACATCCGGCGCAGGTACATGATGGGGCAGCGCCCGACCAAGGAGGACGTCGTCTCCTGGCAGCGCATCCTGAACAAGAAGGGCTGGGCGGCACCACTCTGGCCGAAGGAATACGGCGGCCCCGGCTGGGATGCCGTGCGCTACTTCATCTTCAAGGAAGAGTGTTTCCGCGCCTGGGCGCCGGACGTGCTCTCGATGAACATCAATCTGGTGGGGCCGGTGCTGATTGCCTTCGGCACCGAGGAGCAGAAGAAATTCTTCCTGCCCAAGCTGCTCAACCTCGACCTGTGGTTCTGCCAGGGCTTCTCCGAACCGGGCGCGGGTTCTGACCTCGCCTCGCTCAAGACCCGCGCGGTGCGTGAGGGCGACCATTACGTCATCAACGGCCAGAAGATCTGGACCACCGGCGCGCACCGCTCCGACTGGATGTTCGGCCTGTTCCGCACTGACCCGAATGCGAAGAAGCAACGGGGCATCAGCTACATCCTACTCGACATGAAGACGCCCGGCATCACGGTGCGCCCCATCATCACCATGGACGGCAACCATCACGTCAACGAAGTGTTCTTCGATAACGTGAAGGTGCCCGCGGCCAACCTGGTGGGCGAGGAGAACAAGGGCTGGGATTACGCCAAGTACCTGCTCGGCAACGAGCGTATCGGCATTGCCCGCGTCGGCCTGTCCAAGGCCAAGGTGGCACTGGCCAAGTCGCTGGCAACCCGCGTCATGGTGGACGGACGGCCGATGTCGGAAGATGAGCGATTCCGCGAGAAGATGGCCGCGGTCGAAGTGGACCTGAAGGCGCTGGAAATGACGAACATGATGGTGGTCGCCGGGGTGAAGAAATTGACCGGCCACGCACAGGACCCGCGCACCTCTGTGCTGAAGCTCAAAGGTTCTGAAATTCAGCACACCACGAACGAGATCCTCATGGAAATCGCCGGCCCTCATGCCATGGCGCGCCAGGTTGATTACCTGGAAGGCCATGCCACGGCAACCATCGGACCGGAATGGGCCGCAACCTCGGCGCTGAACCACTACATCGCGCGGGCCGCCACGATCTATGGAGGATCGAGCGAAGTGCAGCGCAACGTCGTGGCCAAGGGCGTGCTCGGCCTGTAGAACAGCGGCGGCGTTTCGCGCTGCGTAACGCCGGGCCTGATACTTGAATTCGCGAAGGGGAAGGCCTAGCCTTCCTCTTCGTCATTCATGTATTGCGAGGCCCTGTGGATCTGACGCTGTGGACCTGAAGTTCAGCCCCGAAGAGATCGCCTTTCGAGACGAGGTGCGCGCCTTTTTCAAAGCATCCCTGCCCGCGGACATCCAGCGCCGCATGTACCGCGGCCAGTACATTCCGAAGGCGGACCTCGTTGCCTGGCATCGCATCCTGGCCGACAAGGGCTGGGTGGCCCCCGAATGGACGCGCGAATGGAGCGGCACGGGCTGGACCGCAACCCAGCTCTACATCTTCGCCGAGGAAATGCATCGCGCCTATGCGCCGCAGCAACGCTCGCAGAACATCAACCTGGCCGGAAATACCCTGGTGGCCTTCGGCACCGGAGAGCAGAAGAAGCGCTTCCTGCCAAAGATCGCAGCAATGGATTATTTTTTCTGTCAGGGCTTCTCCGAGCCCGGCGCGGGTTCGGATCTGGCCGCACTGAAAACCCGCGCAGAAAACAAGGGCGACCACTACCTGATCAACGGCCAGAAGATCTGGACTTCGGGTGCGCACCTTTCGGACTGGATGTTCGGCCTGTTCCGCACCGACCCCAATGCCCGCAAGCAGAAGGGCATCACCTACCTGCTGGTGGACATGAAAAGCCCTGGCATTACGGTGCGGCCGATCATCTCCATCGATGGCGCCCACCACCTGAACGAGGTGTTCTTCGACAACGTGAAGGTGCCGATGGAGAACCGCATCGGCGAGGAGAACCGCGGCTGGGACTATGCCAAGCACCTCATGGGCAACGCACGCGCCACGGTGGCGCGCGTGGGTCTCTCCAAGGCACGCATCGCAAAGGCCAAGGCACTGGCACAACAGGTCACGCACGAAGGCAAGCCTCTTTCGGAAAGCCCCCGCTTCCGCGAAAAGCTCGCCGCCGTCGAAGTGGAATTGAAGGCGCTGGAGATCACCAACATGCGCGCCATCGCCGGCAAGCGCCAGGACGGCAGGCAGGACCCGAAATCATCGGTGCTGAAAATGAAGGGCTCCGAACTGCAGCAGCTCACCACCGAAATCCTGCTCGACGTGGCCGGCCCGCACGCCATGGCGCGCCAGACCGATTTCTACGAGTGCCGCACGGATGAAACACTGGGCCCGGACTGGGCGGCGGCCACCGCGCATTCCTATTTCATGGCGCGTGCCGTGTCGATTTTCAGCGGCACGAACGAGGTTCAGCGCAATATCGTCGCCAAGGCGATACTCGCGCTTTAGCAGCACCCCATAAAAAACCGACGGAGGAGAATGACATGGACTTGCGCCACACGGCCGGGGAAATCGCGTTCCGCAATGAGGTCAGGACTTTTTTCCAGTCATCCCTGCCGGCAGACATCCGCCGCAAGCAGATGCTGGGGCAGCGCCTTACCAAGAACGACTATGTCACCTGGCACCGCATTCTCAACAAGAAGGGTTGGGTGTGCCCGCTGTGGCCTGTGGAATACGGTGGCACCGGCTGGGACGCCGCGCACTATTTCATTTTCCGCGAGGAAATGCACCTCGCCTACGCACCCGATCCGCTGGGTTTCAACATCAATCTGGTGGGTCCGGTGATCTGCCGCTTCGGCACCGAAGAGCAGAAGGCGTGGTTCCTGCCAAAGCTGCGCAACATCGACATCTGGTTCTGTCAGGGCTTCTCCGAGCCCGGCGCGGGTTCGGACCTTGCCGGCCTCAGGACCCGCGCCGAACTCGACGGCGACCACTACGTCGTCAACGGCCAGAAACTGTGGACCTCCAACGGCCATCGCGCCGACTGGATGTTCGCCCTGGTGCGCACCGACCCCAATGCCAAGAAACAAAAGGGCATCACCTACCTGCTGATCGACATGAAATCACCGGGCCTGCAGTTGCGTCCCATCGTCACATTGGACGGCGAACACCACACCAACGAGACCTTTTTCGACAATGTTCGCGTGCCCGTGGCCAACCGAATCGGCGAGGAAAACCGCGGCTGGGACTATGCCAAATTCCTGCTGGGCAACGAGCGCGCCGGCGTGGCGCGCGTGGGCCTGTGCAAGCAGCGCATCCTGAACGCCAAGCGCCGCGCCGCGCATATCGTGGTCGACGGCAAGCCGCTGTCAGAGAACGCGCGCTTTCGCGAAAAGATGGCGCTGATCGAAGTGGAACTGAAGGCCCTGGAAATCACGAACATGATGGTGGTCGCGAACATGAAAAAGCAGACCGGCCACCAGCAGGATCCACGCGCTTCAGTGCTGAAAATCAAGGGCTCGGAACTGCAGCAGGCCACGCTGGAACTGATGCTGGAGGCAGCCGGACCCAATGCCGTGCCGCGCCAGCTGGAGTTCATGATGGCCGAGACCGAGGAGGTCATGGGACCGGACTGGACCGCCACGGCTGCGCCGAATTACTTCTTCAGCCGTGCCATCTCCATCTTTGGAGGCTCGAACGAGATCCAGCACAACATCGTGTCCAAGGCCATTCTCGGACTCTGATGCCGGCCGGCTGAACGCATAGTCGTCCAGCCGGTTTCATTCAAGCCTCATTCAAATCCACATATGCGAACGTGAAGCTGCGCAGCATTTCATAGTGGATTTTCACTCTGCATCGCGCTTTCCCTGCTGCCCCCCCGGCAGTAAAATGGCGGCACAGATTGAATGCGTCCGGCAGGTCTTTCGGGCGATGGCTGACAGCTCTGCCATCACTCCGGATCACGGGCGCCGGAGGAAGGTGCAACCCCATCGGCCTGACCAGGCCGATGGCTCCTTGATCATATTGCATCACGCTGAAGAGGCCCGCTCATGGCGTCCAATCATGATAACAATAGTGATCTGTATTTGTATGCCTCAATGAGTATTTTCTGAAATTGATGTTAATTATCCTGCAGCGCATTGCCGCATCGGCAATGCCTCGGGAACAGGGGCTTCAGCATGGACCTTCGCTTCACGCAGGAAGAAATCGCCTTTCGCAACGAGGTCCGCACCTTTTTCGAGAGCGCCCTGCCCGAATCAATTCGCAGAAAAGGCCTGTTGGGACAGCGCACCTCCAAGGAAGACCTCGTCACCTGGCAGCGCATCCTGAACAGGAAAGGCTGGGCCACGCCGATGTGGCCGAAAGAGTACGGCGGCACCGGCTGGGATGCCGTGCGCTATTTCATCTACAAGGAAGAGATGAACCGCGCCAATGCGCCCGAACCGCTGGGCATGAACGTGCACATGGTTGGCCCGGTCATCATTGCCTTCGGCACTGAAGAGCAGAAAAAGGAGTTCCTGCCCAAGGTGCAGAACCTGGACCTCTGGTTCTGCCAGGGCTTCTCTGAACCCGGCTCCGGCTCAGACCTCGCCTCGCTCAAATCGCGCGCAGTGCGCGACGGCGATCACTACGTCATCAACGGCCAGAAGCTGTGGACCACAAACGGCCACCGCGCCGACTGGATGTTCGGTCTGTTCCGCACCGACACCAATGCCAAGAAGCAGATGGGCATCAGCTACATCCTGCTCGACATGAAAAGCCCCGGCATCACCGTACGCCCCATCATCACCATCGACGGCAACCATTACGTCAACGAGGTGTTCTTCGACAATGTCCGGGTGCCGGCAAAGAACCTGATCGGCGAAGAGAACAAGGGCTGGACCTACGCCAAGTTCCTGCTCGGCAACGAGCGCGTGGGCATTGCCCGCGTCGGCGGCACCATGAGTCGCGTCGCCTACGCCAAGATGATCGCGGCGAAGACCATGGTCGATGGCCGGCCGCTGTCGGAAGAGCCACGCTTCCGGGAAAAGATGGCATTGATCGAAATCGAACTGAAGGCGCTCGAAATGACCAACATGATGGTCGTCGCGGACATGAAAAAGCAGGGCGTCAACGCAACGGATCCGCGCACCTCGGTGCTGAAGATCAAGGGTTCCGAACTGCAGCAGTCGATTACCGAACTGCTGGTGGAAATCGCCGGACCCAATGCAATGGCCCGCCAGGTCGAATATCTTTCCGGTGAATCAAATGACTCGATCGTTCCCGAATGGAACGCCACGGCCGCACCGAATTATTTCTTCACGCGCACCGTCTCGATCTACGGCGGCACCAACGAAATCCAGCACAACGTCGTCGCCAAGGGCGTGCTGGGACTGTAAACGCACAACCGGGAGCCCCAATGGAACTGCAATTCACCGCCGAGGAAAACGCCTTTCGCAACGAGGCGCGGGATTTCTTCCGCTCGGCGCTGCCCGATGCCATCCGCAACAGGGTGCAACGGGGCCAGCACCTCGCCAAGGAAGACATCGTCGCCTGGCAGCGCATTCTGAACAAGAAGGGCTGGGCCACGCCCATGTGGCCGGTCGAACTGGGCGGCACCGGTTGGGACGCGGTGCGCTACTTCATCTACAAGGAAGAGATGACCCGCGCCAACGCCCCTGAACCACTGGGCATGAACGTGCACATGGTGGGTCCGGTCATCATCAACTTCGGCACCGACGAACAGAAGCAGTTCTTCCTGCCCAAGGTGCAGAACCTCGACATCTGGTTCTGCCAGGGCTTCTCCGAGCCGGGCTCGGGCTCGGACCTCGCGTCGCTGAAGACCTCGGCCGTACGCGACGGCGACCACTACGTCATCAACGGCCAGAAGATCTGGACCTCGGGCGCGCACCGCGCCGACTGGATGTTCGGGCTGTTCCGCACCGATCCTAACGCGAAGAAGCAACGCGGCATCAGCTACATACTGCTCGACATGAAATCCGCGGGCGTCACTGTCCGTCCCATCATCACCATGGACCACGGCCACACCGTGAACGAAGTGTTCTTCGACAATGTCCGGGTGCCGGTGAAGAACCTGATCGGCGAGGAAAACAAGGGCTGGTCCTATGCCAAGTTCCTGCTCGGCAACGAGCGCGTGGGCATTGCCCGCGTCGGTTTTTCTGCGGGGCGCATCGCCTACGCCAAGGCCATTGCCGCACGCACCGTGGTCGATGGCCGGCCGCTCGCCGAACATCCGCGCTTCCGCGAAAAGATGGCACTGATCGAGGTGGAACTGAAGGCGCTGGAGATCACGAACATGATGGTGGTTGCGGGCATGAAAAAATCAGGCCCCACCCAGGATCCGCGCACTTCGGTGCTGAAACTGAAAGGCACCGAAATCCAGCAGGCGCTGTGCGAAATCCTGCTGGAAATCGCCGGGCCGGCCGCCCTCGCCCATGAGCACGCTTTCCTGGAAGGGTCCGACGAACTCATCACGGCTCCAGAGTGGAACGCCACTGCCGCGCCGAATTATTTCCGCGTACGTGCCGCAACGATCTATGGCGGCACCAGCGAAGTCCAGCGCAATGTCGTTGCCAAGGGCGTGCTGGGCCTCTAGGACCGGCCGGAAAACCTCTTGATGAATCCGCGTCTTATTCGCCCCCCCTGCTCCGGGTTCATGTGCTGCGGAACCCGCAAAGTCCGGCGAAATGCCGTCGCCAAGGGTGCCATCGCCGAGGGGGTTCTGGCATTATGAACAGCTTCCACACCTGCCGCATGGAGTCGTACTGATGGATTTGCGCTTTACCTCCGAGGAAATTGCGTTCCGCGCTGAAGTGCGGGATTTTTTCGAGTCCAACCTGCCGCCGGATATTCGGAGGAAGCAGGTGCTTGGCCAGCGACTGGCCAAGGAGGACATCGTCAACTGGCAACGCATCCTGAACAAGAAAGGCTGGGCCTGCCCGCTTTGGCCGGTCGAATACGGCGGCACCGGCTGGGATGCGGTGCGCTATTTCATTTTCAAGGAAGAGAGCTACCGTGCCTATGCACCGGACGCCCTCAGCCACAACATCACGCAAAGCGGCCCGGTGATCTGCGCCTTTGGCACACCTGAGCAGAAGGAATTCTTCCTGCCCAAGTTGCGCAACATGGACATCTGGATGTGCCAGGGATTCTCCGAGCCGGGCTCGGGCTCTGACCTCGCGTCGCTGAAGACCCGTGCAGTGCGTGAAGGCGACCATTACATCATCAACGGCCAGAAACTGTGGACCACAAACGGCCATCGGGCCGACTGGATGTACGGCCTGGTCAGGACAAGCACCGACGGGAAGAAGCAGGCCGGCATCAGCTACCTGCTCATCGACATGAAGTCCCCGGGCGTGCAGGTCCGCCCCGTGGTGACGCTGGATAACGATCATCACACGAACGAGACGTTCTTCGAGAACGTCAAGGTTCCGGTCAGCAATCTGATCGGCGAAGAGAACAAGGGCTGGAGTATCGCCAAATTCGCCCTCGGCAACGAGCGCGCAGGCATTGCCAAGGTGGGCCTGTCCAAGGCGCGCCTGGCCCTGGTCAAGGCGCTCGCGCAACGCGTTGAGGCCGATGGCAGGCCGCTCGCCGAGAGCCCGCGCTTCCGCGAGAAGATGGCGCTGATCGAGACCGAACTGAAAGCGCTGGAGATCACCAACATGATGGTCGTCGCCGCCATGGCGAAGGGCGGCTCGAAGCAGGACCCGCGCACCTCCGTGCTCAAACTCAAGGGCTCGGAACTGCAGCAGGCAACCACCGAGCTGATGCTGGAAGTGGCCGGACCGCATGCCATGGCGAATCAGCATGAGTTTCTGGAAGCGCGCACCGGAGAAACAGTCGGGCCGGATTGGGCAGGCACGTCATCACCCAATTACTACTTCAACCGCGCCGTATCCATTTTTGGTGGCTCAAGCGAGATTCAACACAATATTGTTGCTAAGGCTGTTTTGGGGTTGTAATTCTAAAAAGAGGACTAGACGATGGACTTTGATCTAAGCGAAGAGCAGCGGATGCTCAAGGAAAGTGTGGACCGGCTGCTGGAGGATCGTTACAGCTTCGAACAGCGGAAGACCTACACCAGGGCGGCCGACGGCTGGAGCCGCGAGTTGTGGAAGCAATACGCGGATCTGGGTCTCCTGGGCGTGCCCTTCTCCCAGGACCATGGCGGCTTTGGCGGCGGTCCGGTGGAAACCATGATTTTGATGGAGGCCTTCGGCAAGGCACTGGTGCTGGAGCCCTACTTTGCCACCGTGATCCTGTTCGGCGGTGCCGTGAAGATCGCCGGCAGTGAAGCACAGAAGGCTGACTTGCTGCCGAAGGTTGCCGAAGGCAAGCTGCTTGGCGCCTTCGCCCATTCCGAGCGCGATTCCCGCTACGACCTGGCAGATGTGAAGACCACGGCGAAGAAGGATGGCACCGGCTGGGTGCTCGATGGCGAGAAGACCGTGGTGATCCACGGCGATTGTGCCGACAAACTGGTGGTCTCGGCCCGCGTTTCGGGTGGCCAGCGCGACAAGGACGGCCTGGCGCTGTTCCTGGTCGATGCCAAGGCGCCTGGCGTCACACGCAAGGGCTACCCGACCCAGGACAGCCTGCGCGCAGCCGACATCACGCTCAAGGGTGTGAAAGTGGCCGCAAGCGATGTACTCGGCGAACCGGGCAAGGCCTATGCCGCGATCGAGAAAATTGCGCAATCGGCCATCCAGGCACTGTCAGCGGAAGCAGTCGGCGGCATGCAGGAAATGCTCGACATCACGGTTGAGTACCTGAAGACCCGCCAGCAGTTCGGCGTGCCGATCGGTTCCTTCCAGGCACTGCAGCACCGTGCCGTGGACATGCTGGTGGCCACTGAGCAGGCGCGCTCAATGGCGATGTTTGCGGCCATGATGGTGGACGAGAAGGATGCCGAAGAGCGCGCCA
Organism: uncultured beta proteobacterium; assembly: GCA_903928055.1. Lineage (GTDB taxonomy): Bacteria > Pseudomonadota > Gammaproteobacteria > Burkholderiales > SG8-39 > CAIYPG01. The sequence goes on from CAIYPG010000087.1 coordinate 12,153, forward strand.
AGGCAATTTCCGCCTGCAAGGTGCACATCGGCAAGTCCGGCCGCTACGTGGGGCAGCAGTCCATCCAGCTGCATGGCGGTATCGGCATGACCCTTGAGTACAAGGTGGGGCACTACTTCATCCGCTCGACCATGATCGAGATCCTGTTCGGGGACACCGACCACCACCTGGCCGCACTGGCCAGGGCCGGCGGCCTGATTCCCGCTGGAACGACTGCCTAGTACGCGGCTGCGCGGAATGGCGGAACAACAAAGCGGGCGCATGCGCCCGCTTTGTTTTTTTGGGCGCTGGAAATTGCATGGCCGCATCGTTGATTCCCCGGCGTTGGTACTGCGGCACCGGCACGTGGGAAAACCCATTCAAATATCCGTACTCGTTGATGCTTCGCACTCGCCTGCGCAGGCACGGCAGATTAAAATATGCTTAGGAGGAGCACCCATCATTTTCCAAGCGTGAATGGCCGCGGCCATTCATCCAGGCGGCACACCCTTGCTTTTCCGGTGCCGCAAACCGTCATTGAGGAAGGCAGGCTCGCATGTCCATAAAAGGTAAGGCGTATATCGCCGGAGTTTACGAACACCCGACGCGCAAGGCTGAACACGCGTCGCTCGCCCAGTTGCACGCCGAAGTGGCCAAGGGAGCAGTCGAGGATGCCGGCCTGTCACTGAAGGACGTCGACGCCTACTTCTGCGCCGGTGATGCTCCCGGCCTCGGACCGCTCAACATGATCGACTACATGGGTCTGAAGGTCCGTCACTTCGACTCTACCGACGTAGGCGGCAGTTCCTATCTGATCCACGCCTCGCATGCCGCACAGGCAATCGCTGAAGGCAAATGCAAGGTTGCGCTGATCACGCTCGCCGGCCGGCCGCGCTCCGAAGGCCGCAGCGGCACGCAACAGCGGGTCGCCATCCCCAATGTACCGGACGCGCCCTACGAAGGGCCCTACGGTCTGGTGACGGTGAACATGTATGCCCTGGCAGCCAAGCGCCACATGTATGAATTCGGCACCACTTCCGAACAACTCGCCTGGGTCAAGGTGGCCGCCTCGCACCACGCCCAGTACAATCCGCATGCCTTCCTGCAGAAGGTGATGACTGTCGAGGACGTGGTCAATTCCCCGATGATCGCGGACCCGCTCCACCGCGCGGACTGCTGCGTGGTCACCGATGGCGGCGGCGCAATCCTGATGGTCGCCCCCGAGATCGCAAAAAGCCTGAAACGCCCGCTGGTGAAACTGATCGGCGCCGGTGAATCCACCAAGGGCCCATTGGGCGGCAACGTCGACCTGACTTTCTCCGGTGCTGCGGTGTCCGGCCCCATCGCCTTTGCGGAAGCAGGCGTGAAGCACTCCGACATCAAGTACGCCTCCATCTACGACAGTTTCACGATCACCGTGGTCATGCAGCTTGAAGACCTGGGCTTCTGCAAGAAGGGTGAAGGCGGCAAGTTCGTTGCGGATGGCGATCTGATCTCCGGCGTGGGCAAGCTGCCCTTCAACACCGACGGCGGCGGCATGTGCAACAACCATCCGAACAATCGTGGCGGCATCACCAAGATCATCGAAGCGGTACGCCAACTGCGCGGGGAAGCCCATCCGAAGGTGCAGGTCAAGAATTGCGACATTGCGCTCGCGCATGGCACCGGTGGCTCACTCGGCACGCGCCACGGCAGTGCCACCATGATCATGGAAAGAGAATAGTCATTTCCCGTCGTTCCGGCATTTCGGAACGACCAAACTTAGAGGTGTGCGAGGGGATGTATCCCCTCGCATCGATAGGAGAAACAATGGCCACACCGTATCAGGACAGGAAAATCCCCGCCCCGACGCTCAATGAGGGCGATGCGCCCTACTTCGAAGGTGCCGCGCAGGGCAAGCTGATGACCAAGTACTGCAACGACTGCAAGAAATACCACCACTTTCCGCGCCCGATGTGCCCGCACTGCCATTCGACCAACACCGAGTGGCGTGAAGCCAAGGGAACGGGAACGGTCTATTCCGTCAGCGTTACCCGTGCCGCCGGCCCCGTTCCGTATGCACTTGCCTATGTCACGCTGGACGAAGGCCCGACCATGATCACGAATATCGTCGATTGCGATCTGGACACCATACAGATAGGCCAGAAGGTCAAGGTGACGTTCAAGCCCACCGACGACCCGAAGGTACTGGTGCCGATGTTCAAGCCGGCTTGAGATAGGGTCCCCGCCGCGGCGGGGCAAGCGCCGGAAAGAAAAACGCCCGCGATGCGGGCGATTTTCTTGGTACGGTCCCGGTACGAAACCCGGAATCAGGCAAACCTAGCGCATCGAAGCATTTAACTTCTCCAGCGCTGCCGAACCCGGACACAGTTCCTTTGTACCCAGTCGGTTCAGCGGCGTATCCACGGTATTGAGGTGCTCATGCAGATCCTCGGAGCCGGGATGCACGTACAGCAGGCCGGTAACGATCTCCCCAAGCTGGGCGCGCTGCTGCAGGTAGTTCATGGCGTTGACGCGGTCGGATGCATCGTAGTTCAAAGCCACTTTGCGCAGCCGCAGCACTGAACGGTCGTGCTGCACGACCTCCTGGACCGTGCCCGGTGCGTAGTCCGTGGTGATTTCCTCGCGGGTCTTGATGAAATCAATGCGGTTCACGGCCTCGTTATGCTCCCGCACATAGTCGTAACTGCGGGTCGATCCATCATGATTGTTGAACGCCACACAGGGGCTGATGACATCGATGAAAGCCGAGCCCTTGTGCTCAATCGCCGCCTCGATCAACGGCACGAGTTGGGCCTTGTCGCCGGAGAAGCTGCGGGCCACGAAAGTCGCGCCCAGCTGCAACGCCACCATCACCATGTCAATGGACTCGTCACTGTTCAGGACGCCACGCTTGGACTTTGAGCCCTTGTCAGCCGTGGCCGAGAATTGCCCCTTGGTCAGGCCATAGACACCATTGTTCTCGACGATGTAAACCATGTTGACGCCGCGGCGGATGCTGTGCGCGAACTGTCCGAAACCGATCGAAGCAGAATCGCCATCCCCGGAAACACCCAGATAGAGCAGTTCACGGTTGGCAAGGTTGGCCCCCGTCAGCACTGACGGCATGCGCCCATGAACGGTATTGAAGCCGTGCGAATTGCCGAGAAAATAGTCCGGCGTCTTCGACGAACATCCGATGCCGGACATCTTGGCAACCTTGTGCGGCTCGATGGCCAGTTCCCAGCAGGCATGGATGATGGCAGCGGAAATCGAGTCATGGCCGCAGCCGGCACACAAAGTGGAGATCTTTCCCTCGTAGTCGCGCCGAGTAAAGCCCAGCCGGTTGACCGGCAGCGTCGGGTGGTGAAGCTTGGGTTTTGCCAGATAAGTCATTGTATAACCCCGGTTCGTTGGGTTTCAAGGCGCTCGCACGGCCTCAGGCCGCCTTGCCCTTCTTGATGGGCTGGACATTGAATGCCGACAGGCGCTGCGCGATCTCGGCAACGATGAAGCGCGCTGTGATCGGCGTGCCGTCATAGTGCAGCACCGGCATCAGCTTGGCCGGATCGATTGCACCCTCGTTCATCATCAGCGTGCGCAACTGCGCATCGCGGTTCTGCTCGACGACAAACACATGGTCGTGTGCAGCAACAAAGTCGATGATGCTTTCATGGAAAGGGAATGCCCGGACCCGCATGGCGTCCACATTCAGGCCCTGCTCTTCAAGCCGGTCGATTGCCTCCTTCATTGCAGGGCTGGTCGAACCATAATAGATGACGCCAAACCGGCTTCCCTTGGCGGACTTGCGTTCCACCGGTTTCGGCACCAGTTCTTTCGCGGTCTCGAATTTGCGCAGCAGACGCTGCATGTTGTAGGTATAGTCCGGACCGGCCTCACTGTAGATGGCGTAGGTGTTGCGCGACGTTCCACGGGTAAAGTAGCCACCCTTGGTAGGATGTGTGGCCGGAAGCGTGCGATAAGGAATGCCGTCCCCGTCCACGTCCACGTAACGGCCAAAGTCCTTGGCGGCCTCAAGGTCTTCGTGGGACATTACCTTGCCGCGGTCATAACTGCGGCTGTCGTCCCATGCAAACGGCTCGCACAGGCGCTGGTTCATGCCGATGTCCAGGTCGGTCATCAGGAATACCGGGGTCTGCAGGCGATCGGCGAGGTCCAGGCATTCCGCGGCAAAATCGAAGCACTCGCGCGGATCCTCCGGGAACAGCAGTACATGCTTGGTGTCGCCATGCGAGGCATACGCACACGACAGGACATCGGACTGCTGAGTACGTGTCGGCATTCCTGTGGAAGGACCGGCGCGCTGTACGTCAATGATCGTGACGGGAATTTCGGCAAAGTAGGCCAGCCCGATGAATTCCTGCATCAGCGAAACACCGGGGCCGGACGTGGCGGTAAAGGAGCGCGCGCCGTTCCAGCCTGCGCCGGTCACCATGCCGATGGACGCAAGTTCGTCTTCGGCCTGGACGATGGCAAATTTGTTCTTTCCCGTCTTGGCATCGACGCGCAGCTTGTTGCAGTAGGCGGAAAACGCCTCGGCAAGCGAAGATGAAGGCGTGATCGGATACCACGCACATACCGTCGCACCGCCGTAGACGCAACCCAATGCCGCAGCACTGTTGCCCTCCACCAGGATGCGATTGCCTACCCCGTTGGATTTCTTGACACGCAAGCCGATGGGGCACTCGAAGTGGCTGCGCGCGTAATCCAGGCCCAGTTGCAGGGCATGGATATTGGACTTGAGCAGCTTCTCCTTGCCGCCATACTGGTCACCGATGACTCCAACAATCTTCTCTGCATCCATGTCCAGCAGTGCAGCAAGCGCTCCGACATACATGATGTTCTTGAACAGCTGGCGCTGGCGCGGGTCGGTATAGGTCGAGTTGCAGATCTCCGTGAGCGGCATGCCGATCACATTGATGTCATCGCGGAACTTGGACTTGGGCAGGGGCTTGGTCGAGTCATAGAACAGGTAGCCGCCCGGCTCGATTTCCTTGATGTCGGCATCCCAGGTCTGCGGGTTCATCGCCACCATCATGTCAACACCGCCGCGCCGCCCGAGGTAACCCTGTTCGGTCACGCGGATCTCGTACCAAGTGGGCAAGCCCTGGATGTTCGAGGGAAAGATGTTGCGCGGACTCACCGGGACGCCATGGCGAATAATGGATTTTGCGAAAGTCTCATTGGCCGATGCGGAACCGGAACCGTTGACGTTGGCAAATTTGACGACGAAATCATTGACAGCAGCAATCGGCTTCATTTCAGGCCACCCTCCTCAACGGCGCGGGCTTGTCTCGGCAGGAAGGCCCCGCCTTGGTCATCTCGATCAGGGATTTCTGCATGTCCCAGGCACCGGTCGGACAGCGCTCGGCGCACAGTCCACAATGCAGGCAGACGTCCTCGTCCTTGACCATGACGCGATGCGTCTTCAGCTCAGACGAAACGTACAGATCCTGGGTGAGATTGCCCGCAGGCGCATTCAGGTGCGTGCGCAGATCCGTCTCTTCGGCATTACCGGTGAAGGTGATGCAGTCCATCGGACAGATGTCCACGCAGGCATCGCATTCGATGCACAGGTCGCGGGCAAACACCGTCTGCACATCACAGTTCAGGCAGCGCTGTGCCTCCTTGAATGCCGTGGATGGGTCAAAACCCATCTCAACCTCGATCTTGATGTTCTTCAGCGTAATCTTCGTATCACGCCACGGCACCTTGAAGCGGTTGTCCGTGGAAACCTGGTTGTCGTAGCTCCACTCGTGAATGCCCATCTTCTGTGACATCAGGTTGACCATGGGTGGCGGGCGATTGGCGACGCTCTCGCCATTGCAGAACTTGTCGATGGATATGGCGGCATCGTGCCCATGGGCAACGGCCCAGATGATGTTCTTCGGACCAAACGCCGCATCACCGCCGAAAAATACTTTCGGCAGGGTCGACTGCATGGTCTTGTCATCGACTACTGGCATGTTCCACTTGTCGAACTCAATGCCACAGTCACGCTCAATCCAGGGAAAGGCGTTTTCCTGACCGACAGCGATCAGCACGACATCGCATTCGAAAACCTGGTCGGACTCGCCGGTAGGCACCAGATTACGACGCCCTTTCGAGTCGTACTCGGCCTTGACCTTCTCGAAGCTCATGCCGGTCAGCTTGCCCTTTTCGTGCAAATAGGCCTTGGGAACCAGGTAATTCAGGATCGGTATGCCTTCATGAATGGCATCTTCCTTCTCCCAGGGCGAGGCTTTCATTTCCTCGAAGCCCGAGCGAACAATGACCTTGACGTCTTCTCCGCCCAGGCGCCGCGAGGTACGGCAACAGTCCATGGCGGTGTTGCCGCCGCCCAGAACAATCACGCGCTTTGCGATCTTCGTTACATGACCGAAGGAAACAGAAGACAGCCAGTCTATGCCGAGGTGAATGTGCTTTTCCGCTTCCTTGCGTCCAGGCAGCTCGAGATCCCGTCCGCGCGGAGCTCCGGAGCCGACAAACACCGCGTCATAGCCACCGGGGCCGCTCTTCGCGAGCAGCGACTTCAACGAATCGATGCGCTCATGCCGAAATTCGATGCCGAGGCCGAGAATGTAGCCAACCTCCTCGTCGATGACTTCTTCGGGCAACCGGAAACGCGGAATCTGGGTGCGTATCATGCCGCCACCCTTGGCGTCAGCGTCGAATACCGTGATGTGGTATCCCAAAGGTGCCAGGTCGCGTGCAACCGTCAGCGATGCCGGCCCGGCCCCAACCAAGGCAACATGCTTGCCATTCCTGAGTGCCGGCGCTTTTGGCAAACGCGCAGTGATGTCATCCTTGTAATCCGCGGCAACACGTTTCAGCCGGCAGATTGCCACCGGCTCCTTGCCAGCGGAGATCATGGATGAGGCAGGACTCGGCGCGGTTTCGTCCTCCACGCGTCCGCGACGGCAGGCCGGTTCGCAGGGACGATCACAGGTTCGCCCGAGAATTCCGGGAAATACGTTGGATTGCCAATTGACCATGTAGGCGTCGCTATAACGCCCATGTGCAATCAATCTAATGTATTCAGGAACGGGGGTATGGGCGGGACATGCCCACTGGCAGTCGACGACTTTGTGAAAGTAATCGGGATGACCGATATCTGTTGGCTTCAATACTCTCCTCCTAAAGCGCACGCTGCATTATTTTCACGCCTGCAGCTGGCACAGCAAGCACACTGAGCACCCAAAAGAGCCGTCATGGTACGCCTCCGAGAACGGGGTGGAAAGAGCTTTATATTCAGAAACTAGACGCATTATCCGAAAGCGGAAACTACGATGGCGCGGTCCTCGACTTCAGCGGAGTTGGACACCGGGTACCTTCCTGAAAGTTCCGATGTTTCAAGGCATTCTGCAAGGCCGTCGGCTGAAAACCACAATCTGGGAAGGGGCACTTTCCTGGTGCACCGGAAATTCAGTAACCCACTTGGCGATCAACCACCCATTTCAGCGGCTCTCCAGACAATTGCCGCCGGATGTTCTCAACGACCTGCGGCACGGAATCTTCAGGGCGGGCACGTCGCGCGACATGCGGCATGATGGCAATGCGGGGATGCCGCCACAATGGACTGTCCTCAGGAAGGGGCTCGACGCGAAATACATCGAGTGTGGCCGCGGCCAATTTTCCGGAATCCAGAGCGGCGATCAGATCCGCGTCAACCACATGTCGTCCCCTGGCGACATTGATGAAATGCGCTCCATGTGGCAGGCCGGATAGCAGGCGCGCATTGATGATGTTCTCGGTTTCCTCAGTTGCCGGAAGCAGATTCACCAGTATCTCCGAGCGCTCCAGCATCCGCTCCAACCCTAGTGGTCCGCTGAAGCATGCAATGCCTGCTTCCTGGCGCGATTTGCGCGTCCAGGCTGCTACCTTGAAGCCGTGATCCCGCAGACGCATCGCCGCCGGCCTGCCAAGCAGACCCAGCCCCAGGAAGCCAACCCCGCGTTCGCCAGTCGGCTTCTGCGGAATTGGCGCCCAATGCGCCCGACCCTGCTGCAATGAATATGCGGGAAGATTGCGGTGATGTCTCAGCACATGCATCAGCACATACTCAGTCATCATCGCGTCACCCTCCGGACTTCCGGACCGAACAATAGGCAAATCGGAGGGAATCTCCGGACTTCTGACCAAATGCTCAACACCAGCCAGCAGTGAAGCGACAAACCTCAGATTGGGAAGCCCGGCCAGGACACCAGGCCTGATCTGGGACACGAAGGCAAATGCGATGTCTTCCTGCGCGCCGACATCCGGCCAGACACGGACTTCAAGGGTCGGCATGAGTCGCCCAAATTCCGCGATAAATGGCTGAGGTTCGCGCGCCTGAAGCAGAAGGACCATGGGTTGCCTGTCAGCCATGGGCGCACAACCAGGCTACTTGACCCGGCGAAGCACCGGTCTTCCTCCCGGCCTGACCGGATCCGGTGATTCCGGGTCAGTGCCTCCCGAGGAGGCATTCTCGGCACGCCCCTGATCAACTCCAGCCGGCGGCGCCGGATCAATATCAAACGACATGCCCTGGCCATTCTCGCGAGCGTAGATGGCGGCTACCGCTGAGATGGGAATCGTGACGTCGCGCACGACGCCGGAAAACCGGGCTGTACATTCAATGAATTCGTTGCCAATTGCCAGCTTGGAAGCAGCCAACGGACCGATGTTGAGGACAATTTCACCCTCTCGAACGTACTCCATGGGAACGCGGGTCCGGCTGTCCACGAAAACGGATACGTAAGGCGTGCATCCATTGTCGACGCACCACTCGTAAAGGGCTCGCAGCAGGTAAGGTTTTGTGGATGTGGGCTCTGCCATGGCTGCTGCTGTCCGGCTCTCTCTAAGGGTCGGATTGCGGGAAAGTTACTGAACGCCCGAAGCACGGGCGGAAGGCAGGCTCCGGAGCCGGGCCATCACTTCCTCATCACTTTTTCAGAAGGCGTCAACGCTTCAATGAACGCCGGGCGGGAAAACAGGCGCTCGGCATATTTCATCAGCGGCGCGGCCGACTTGGGGAGGTTGATGCCATAGTAATCAAGCCGCCACAACAGAGGTGAAATAGCAACGTCCAGCATCGAGAAATCGTCGCCCAACATGTGCTTCTGCTTGTGGAAAACGGGCGCCAGTTCGGTCAGGCGATCTGCGACCTGTTGGCGCGCCTTGTCCTGCTGCTTCTGGTTG
>CAIYPG010000088.1 GCA_903928055.1 uncultured beta proteobacterium
CTTCGCCTCGATCTGGCGGATGCGCTCGCGCGTTACATCAAACTGCTTGCCGACCTCTTCCAGCGTGTGGTCCGTGTTCATCTCGATACCAAAGCGCATGCGCAAAACCTTGGCTTCACGTGGCGTCAGCGAGTCGAGAATGTCCTTGGTCACATCACGCAGCGATGAATACAGCGCGGCATCATTCGGCGCAAGCGTGGTCTGGTCCTCGATAAAATCGCCAAGGTGCGAATCGTCGTCGTCGCCAATCGGCGTCTCCATGGAAATCGGCTCCTTGGAGATCTTCAGGATCTTGCGAATCTTCTCCTCGGGCATTTCCATCTTGACCGCCAGCGTCGCCGGATCAGGCTCGGCGCCCGTTTCCTGGAGAATCTGACGCGAGATGCGGTTCATCTTGTTAATCGTCTCGATCATGTGCACCGGAATGCGAATGGTGCGGGCCTGGTCGGCAATCGAGCGGGTAATCGCCTGCCGGATCCACCAGGTGGCATAGGTCGAGAACTTGTAGCCGCGGCGGTATTCGAACTTGTCCACAGCCTTCATCAGGCCGATGTTGCCTTCCTGGATGAGGTCAAGGAACTGCAGCCCGCGATTTGTGTACTTCTTGGCAATCGAAATCACCAGACGCAAGTTGGCCTCGGTCATTTCGCGCTTGGCGCGGCGTGCCTTTGCCTCACCAGTGGACATCTGTTTGTTGATGTCCTTCAGATCCTTGAGCGGGATTCCGATGCGCTTCTGGATGTCCAGCAACTTCTGCTGCTGCTCAATGATGTTCGGCTCGTAGCGCACCAGGCCATTCGAATACGGCTTGGCTGCGGCAATCTCATTCTTTATCCAGCGCTGATTCGTTTCATTACCCGGGAAAACCTTGATCAGGTGTGCACGTGGCATCTGACTCTTGTTGACGCACAGGTTCACGATCTCGCGCTCGTGGCGGCGCACCTGCTCAACCATGCCGCGCACGGTGTCGCACAGACGCTCGATGATGCGCGCGGTGAAGCGGATAATCATCAATTCGCCGGAAATCTGGTCGCGGATCTTGACGTATTCCTTGCTGCGATGACCGTGCTCCGCCAGCGCCTTCTTCATCTTCTCGTAGAGGCGGCGGATCTTGCCAAAGCGCACCAGCGAGTCGGTCTTCAGTTGCAGCAGGCCGGCAGTAACGGCTGCAGCGGCGGCTTCCTCGTCCTCTTCCTCTTCGATGTCTTCCTCGAGTTCGGCGTCTTCGGAAGCTTCCTGCCGAACCGGCTCTTCTTCCTTGGCGTTCGGATCGATCAGGCCATCGACCAGCTCGTCGATGCGCATTTCATCACGCTCGACCTTGGCGGCCAGTTCCAGAATTTCCTGGATCGTCGTCGGACAGGCCGAGATGGCCTGAATCATGTGCTTCAGGCCATCTTCGATGCGCTTGGCGATCTCGATTTCGCCCTCGCGCGTCAGCAGTTCAACCGAGCCCATTTCACGCATGTACATGCGCACCGGGTCGGTGGTGCGACCGAATTCGGGGTCAACCGTGGACAGCGCAGCTTCCGCTTCCTCTTCAGCATCCTCGTCGGGAACGACAGCAGGCGCGTTCTCCGAAATCAGCAGCGTTTCGGCATCGGGCGCCTGGTCATAGACCTGGATGCCCATGTCGTTGAACGTGGTGATAATGGACTCGATCTGCTCGGCATCAACCATGTCATCGGGCAGATGGTCGTTGATCTCGGCGTAGGTGAGGTAACCCCGTTCCTTGCCGAGCTTGATCAGGTTCTTCAGCCGGGTGCGGCGGGCCTCGGCATCCTCAGGGCGCGCTTCGGCACGACGCAACAATTCGCGCTCGGCTTCCTTGTTGCGGCCACCCACACGGCCGGGCTTTCCGGAACGCAGCTTGAGCAAGGCCTGCGCCTGCTCCCTCGCGGTCAGCTGCTTGGCTTCCTTGGCGGCGAGTTTGGCCGCCAGCTTGGCCTGTTTGGCAGCTTCCTTCTCGGCCAGCGCCTGGGCTTTTGCCAGTTCCTTTTCTTTCTGAGCCTTGGCCTTGGCGATTTCCTTTTCCTTCAGGAGCTTGGCCTTGGCCGCTTCTTTTTCCTTGAAAATGCGTTCTCTTTCTTTTTCTTTCATGCGTGCAACACGTTCTTTATCCTTGAGTCTTGCAACCCGCTCGCGTTCGCGATCTTTCTGCAAACGCACACGTTCCTTTTCGCGCGCCGCCTTCTCGCGCTGGCGTTCCCGTTGGGCCATGACTGTTTTCTGCATGACCGCCTTTTTCTCGGCGGCCTTCCTGGCTGCGGCCTTCTTGGCCGCGACCACCTTGGCCAAGGCAAGTGCCTTTACCTTGGCAGCCTTGCCGGAAGCAATTTTGGTTCCCGACTTTGCCTTGGTGACCACCTTACGAGTGGCAACTTTCCTCAACGCAGCACGGGAGGCCGGGCGCGATTTCTTCGCGATCCTGGCAGCAGACTTCGACGACTTATGTTTCTGTTTTGCCATGGCTTTTCCTGAATGTATGACAGGTGGCTAGAAGAAACTAACGGGTAACAGGCGGAACCTGCAAGTGTACCACAGGAGGACCACTAACAGGCTGGTTTTTTAACGCTTGTTGCTCTTGCAACAGCCTCGTAAGTTCGGACTTTTCATCGGGCGACAGTTCATTCCTTGAGGTCAATTCATCGAGGCGAGCTCGTACTCGAACAGACTCAAAACTGACCAAAATGGAACGGAACTCCGCCTCGACATCCTCGGCCTGGAACCGCCAGGCCTCCAGTTCCATTACTGCGTCCTGGATCACGTCCTCGTGTAGCGTGTTTCGGAAGCATTCCTTCACGAAGGCAACGCTGGCCTCGGACTGCTCACGAAGAAAGGTCGTCAACGCCTGGAGCGCCCGCGCTTCCGGCAGTTCCTCATCGAACAGATCCAGCGGCAGGTCTTCGGCCAGCACCGGCTTGGCGATTAGACACTGGAGCAGCTTGCGGATGGGCTTGCGCTCAAGGAGCAGGGAGGATTTGTCCCGAAACCTGGCACCGGACAGAGGCGACCTCTGCTCCACCTCGGGGCGCCGGGCAAACGATTCCTCTGGTCGGGCTACGGACGGGAGCGCATGGCGCGGGGCCGAAAGACGGATACCGCACAGCCTCGCCGCTTCATCCTGGCTGATCCCTGAAAGCTCTGCAATCTGCTTCAGCAATTGCAGTTGCATGGCCGGCGCGGCGATTTTCTGCAGCAGAGGACCGGCTTCATGGATCAGCCGCGAACGTCCCTCAACGCTCTCCATGTCGACCCTGCCCTTCAGGCCTTCAAGCATGAATGTCGAGAGCGGTTTGGCCTTCAACAACATCGCTTCGAAAGCTTCGCGTCCATGCGCGCGAATGAAGCTGTCCGGGTCATCTTCAGGCGGCAGCAGCAGAAAACGGACGACTTTCTGATCCGCAATCAGTGGCAGGCTGACTTCCAGCGCATGCCAAGCAGCACGCCGTCCCGCACCATCGCCATCGAAACAAAACACCAGTTCGTCGGTCTGGCGCAGCAGTTTGCTGACATGCGTGGGGGTGGTCGCGGTGCCGAGCGTAGCCACCGCATACTCCACTCCGTGCTGTGCAAGCGCCACGACATCCATGTAGCCCTCGACCACGATCACGCGTCCGGCGTCGCGAATCGCCAGACGCGCCTGCGACAGTCCGTAGAGTTCGCGTCCTTTCTCGAACAAGGGCGTTTCCGGCGAATTGAGGTACTTGGGCTCGCCATCGCCAATGACGCGACCGCCGAAACCGATCACGGCACCGCGCTGATTGAGGATGGGAAACATGATGCGGTCGCGGAACCGGTCGTAACGGCGGCCCTCATCGTTGTCGATGACCAGACCAGCATCCTTCAGCGCCTTGTCGGCGTAATTCGGAAACACCGACTGCAGGCTCTGCCAGCCATCGGGGGCATAGCCAATGCCGAAACGCGCGGCGACCTTGCCGCTCAAGCCGCGCCCTTTCAGGTATTCAATGGCCTTGGGGGAATCCTTCAACTGTTCGCGGAAATACTGCGAGGCACGCTCGACGACGCCGTAGAGGTCAGGGTCGGCATCCGGCTTCTTCTGGACATTGCGCGGCTCGAAATCCGGCAGCTTCATGCCAACGTCTTCGGCAAGGTCCTTTACGGCCTCGACGTAGCCCATGCCCTGATATTCCATCAGGAAGGAGATCGCGTTGCCATTCGCCCCGCAACCAAAGCAGTGATAGAACTGCTTGCCGGGGCTCACCGTGAACGAGGGCGTCTTCTCGCTATGGAAGGGGCAGCAGGCGCTGAAATTCGCACCCGTCTTTTTCAGCGGAACATAGCGCTCGATGACGTCGACGATGTCAACGCGGTTGAGCAGGTCCTGCTTGAAAGAATCAGGGATCACGGGGGCTCGCTGCAATACCCGCTGCAAGTTGCAGGGGATCAGATATTTTTACAGGCCCGGCCAAAAACACAAGAACGCAAGGAACGTACCTTGCAAAAAAACCCGGCCGAGGAAAGTCAGCCGGCCAGTTTGCCCTTGATGAGCGCCGATACCTTGCCCATGTCAGCACGTCCGGCCAGTTTGCCCTTGAGGATGCCCATGACCTTGCCCATGTCGGGGATGCCCTTTGCGCCGGTCTGGGCGATGGCCGCTTCGACTTCGGCAACAATCTCGGCTTCGGACAACTGCTGCGGCATATATCCCGAGAGCACGCCCACCTCGAATTTCTCGGTGTCGGCGAGATCCTGACGGCCGGCCGCTTCGTACTGGCTGATGGAATCACGCCTTTGCTTGAGCATTTTCTCGATCACACCGAGGATGTCGGCATCGCTGAGATCCTTGCGCTCGTCGACCTCGCGCTGCTTGATGGCCGAGAGCAGCAGGCGAACAGCGGACAGGCGCGGCGCGTCCTTCGCCCTCATGGCCGTCTTCATATCTTCAGTGATGCTGGCTTTTAGCGACATGGCAAATATCCGGATTCAAAATGACAACGGCGCGATAAGAGGCGCGAAGCGTCCTCTCCATCGCGCCGAATTAATCCGGCGACCCTTTTAAGGGCGTCCGGAATTAATAAAGCTTGGGCGGCAACGTCTGGCTGCGCAGTCGCTTGTAGTGGCGCTTCACCGCGGCTGCCAGCTTGCGCTTGCGCTCGGCGGTGGGCTTCTCGTAGAACTCGCGGGCGCGCAGTTCGGTGAGAAGGCCGGTTTTTTCCACGGTGCGCTTGAAGCGGCGCAGTGCGACTTCAAACGGTTCGTTTTCCTTGACGCGTACGGTCGGCATGAAGCGGTATCCCTCGGGTGTAATGCGGTGTTGAACACTGCAGAGCCTTGGATTGTAACCCGTTTTTCGAATCCGGGTAAAGCATTGCGGCACTTGGACAAAAGGGATCAGCAATGTTAAGTGCATGTTTATTAATGGGTTACCTCACTCAAACCAGCGGCAAAAGCTGTTAAAGTTCGGCCTCCATTGAGACCGGCCATCCGCAACTGATGAAAATACTGGGCATCGAAACCTCCTGCGACGAAACCGGGGTTGCGGTCTTCGACACCACACGGGGCCTGCTCGCCCACTCGGTCCACTCCCAGATCGCCTTGCATGACGAATACGGCGGAGTGGTCCCGGAATTGGCGTCGCGCGACCATGTCCGGCGCCTGCTGCCCCAGGTCGAAAGCGCGCTATCGCAAGCAGGGATGAAGCTGCGAGACCTGGACGCAATTGCCTTTACCGAGGGCCCGGGCCTGGCCGGTGCGCTACTGGTCGGGGCCAGTGTCGCCGGGGCGCTTGCCATGGGGCTTGGCATTCCCGCGGTCGGCATCCATCACCTTGAGGGGCACCTGCTGTCCCCACTCCTGTCCGCTGATCCGCCCACGTTCCCGTTTGTTGCGCTGCTGGTCTCTGGCGGCCACACCCAGTTGATGAAAGTTGCCAAGGCAGGTGATTACGTCCTGCTGGGCGAAACCCTGGACGATGCCGCAGGTGAGGCCTTTGACAAGACCGCCCAATTGCTGGGACTGCCCTACCCGGGTGGCCCGGCCTTGGCAAAGCTGGCGGAGAAGGGGCGCGCAGGTAACGCCGGCGGCCACTTCAATTTTCCGCGCCCGATGATGGCGCAGATGGAACGCAACGGCAGCCTGGATTTCAGTTTCAGCGGGTTGAAAACGGCGGTTAGCCTTGCATGGCGCCAGGCCATCGCCGACAAACCGGCCGACGAGCAGACGCGCGCTGACATTGCGGCGGAATTCCAGCAGGCCGTAGTGGACGTACTGGTGGCGAAATCGATGGTTGCGATGGATACAGCCGGCCTGCGCAGTCTGGTGGTCGCGGGCGGCGTTGGCGCCAATCGTGAATTGCGTGCGGCGCTCGATGCCGCTGCAAAACGCCGGGGCCGCACCGTGCACTATCCTGAACTGGAATTGTGTACGGACAACGGTGCCATGATCGCGTTCGCTGGCGCCCTGCGCCTGCAGTCGCAAGTTGCTGATCCGCAGAATGCGGTACAACGCCGCGGCTTTTCAGTACGTCCGCGCTGGGACCTTGCCGCCGTGGGCGAAGTCAACAACCCTAGCTGAGCCTAGCCGGCGCTGCCAGCGTCCTTCCTTTTGCCTATCCGTCCCTCTTCCCCGGACAGCAGGCGCCGGATGTTGTCTTTATGGCGCCACAACAGCAGTACGGATATCGCGGCAATCGCCACCGTCATCACTCGCAAGTCATGCAGCCACCAGTCGTAGAACGGCGCAAATACCGCGGCGATGATTGCAGCCAGCGAGGAAATGCGGAAAAACACGAATATCACCAGCCAGGTGCCCAGCGTACCCAGGCCCAGCCAGGTATCCACCGCGAGCAATACCCCCAGCGCGGTTGCGACGCCCTTGCCACCGCGAAAGCCAAAAAAAACCGGATAGATGTGTCCGAGCAATACCGCAAGGGCAACCGCGGCAATGCCGGCCTCGCCGAGTCCATATTCTGGCGCCATGATTTTCGCGAGATAAACTGCAAGCCAGCCCTTGCCGCCATCACCCAGCAGCGTCAGCAGCGCGGCGGCCTTGCGTCCGGTGCGCAATACATTGGTCGCACCCGGATTCCCGGAGCCATAGGTGGCCGGATCGGGCAGCCCGAACGCACGACTGACAATCACCGCGAATGACAATGATCCGATCAGATAAGCGACAACAGTAAACAAAGCGATGGTCATGCAAGAGCCTCGTGTTTAGGCGAGAATTGTAATTGAAGGACGCATTGAAGACTCATACATGGCGCAATTGAAGTGGCTTGCGCCGCCTGCTGCGCGGCAATGCCGTCGCAATCCAATCCCATGATGGAAGTGCGAACCCCGAATGGATTTCATTTATATCCGCGAACTCAGGCTCGAGGCCTGGATCGGCCTGTACAAATACGAGAAGGTCGCGCCTCAGATCATCGAACTCGACCTGGAAATCACCGTCCCCGGCGCCGCCGTGTTCAAATCGCACAAGGTCACCGACACCATCAATTACGCTGCCGTGGTCGACAGACTGCGCGCGATGCTCGCCGCCGAGCGTTTCGGCCTGATCGAAGTGCTGGCAGACCGCGTCGCCGGCGTCATCATCGATGAATTCCACTCGCCGCAGGTCAGGGCCAGCATCACCAAACTCGGCGTGCTCAAGGAAGCCAAACGCGTCGGCGTCTGCGTGACACGCAAGGCCGAGGGCTGAATCGTCCGCTATCCACGCGGGTGATGTTTCTGGTGCAGCGACTTCAGCCGCTCCCGCGCCACATGGGTGTAAATCTGCGTCGTTGAAATGTCGGCGTGGCCGAGGAGCATCTGCACCACTCGCAGGTCAGCGCCATGATTCAGCAGATGCGTGGCAAATGCGTGCCGCAACGTGTGCGGTGACAAGGCCTTGCCCGGAATCGCCTGTGCAGCGTGGCGCCGGATCAAATGCCAGAATGCCTGTCGTGTCATGGGGCCGCCGCGCGTGGTGACGAACACATGGTCGCTGGCGCGCCCCGCCAGCAATTCGAGGCGGGCACCACGCATGTAGCGCTCCACCCAGGTCATCGCCTCTTCACCCAAGGGCACCAGGCGCTCCTTGGAGCCCTTGCCCATCACACGCACCACCCCCATGTCCAGGCTGACCGAGGCCAGCGCGAGTTGCACCAGCTCCGACACGCGCAGGCCGCTCGCATACAACACCTCCAGCATGGCGCGATCGCGCACGCCCAGCGGCGTGGCAACATCAGGCGCACCCAGCAATGCCTCTACATCGGATTCCGACAGCGTCTTCGGAATGCGTTGCGGCTTCTTCGGTGTATCCAGATGTTGGGTGGGATCACTGCGCATCCAGCCCGAGCGCAGCGCGAACGCATAAAAGCGCTTCAGGCTCGAGTGAAGGCGTGCCTGGCTGCTGGCGCGTATGCCAGCCGGCGTGGCGTTGAGCGCTGCAAAATAAGCCGACAGATCACCGGCCGCAACGCGCTCCAGCGCGCCACCGCGCAGGGCGAGCCATTTCGCCATGAGGCGCAGGTCACGCCGATAGGCCTCGATGGTATTGCGCGCGAGGCCGTCTTCCAGCCAGATCGCATCACAGAACTCGTCGATCAGCGACTGGTCGCGTTCGTTCACCACACCCGCCCGGCCCGCGGCACCGGCGCTCATCGCAACGCATGCCCTTCGTGCGCCAGCAGCCAGCGTTTGACCTGCAGATGGAAACCACCGGCATGATGCGCGAATCCGCCGATGCCCGCCGCCGCAACCACGCGATGGCAGGGAATGACCAGCGGAAAGAAATTTTGACCGCAGGCCTGACCCACGGCGCGCGCCGCCGAATCCAGATCACGGGCAATGTCGCCATAGCCCCGCGTGCAGCCGCGCGGAATCGCCGAGATGGCATGCCAAACACGGCGCTGGAACGGCGTGCCGCGTTCGGCCAGCGGCAACTCAAAACTGAAATCCGGATTTTCGACAAGAGCCATGATCTGGCGGCATGCCTCGGCGGCCAGCGCGCCGCGCGGCTTCAGCACTTGCGTCTGCGGCGGCAGGAACATCAGTTCGCCCAGACGGTCATCCTCGATGCGCACGCCGACGCAGCCAAAAGGCGTGCGTTGTATGGCATCAAACTCCGCCATGATCAATCCGGGTTGCAGGGCGCGTTGCCCGGCCATGTGCGTCGCGCTATTTCGCAAACAGCCGGCCGATGTCGCTGAAAGCCTTGAACTCCAGCGCATTGCCGCAGGGATCAAAGAAAAACATCGTCGCCTGTTCGCCGACCTGGCCCTTGAAGCGGATATGCGGCTCGATGACGAACTTCACGCCCGCTGCAGTCAGCCGGTCTGCCAGAGCCTGCCATTCCGGCATCGGCAGCACCACGCCGAAATGACGCACTGGAACATCGTGTCCATCCACGGGACTTGTGGCTCCGGCGCGGCCTGCGGCAGTCTCGCCCGGCGCGAGATGGGCGACGATCTGGTGGCCGAACAGGTTGAAATCCACCCACTCATTGCTTGAGCGCCCTTCCGGACAACCCAGCAGGCCGCCATAAAAGCTGCGCGCCTTCTCGAGGCTCGATACGGGAAAGGCCAGATGAAAGGGATGGATCGTGCTCATGGTCGGACCTTGGAAAACTTTTATGAACAGATAGAAACGACCGTTTCATTTTACGCCGCTGCCCGTTTCAGGGGCTCACACGTCTTTTCCACTAAAATGCAGGTTCTTGGCGCGGGAACACCGGATCGCAACCGGATCACGCAACGCAATGCACAATGCGCACAATGCGTCCCGCCCTCCGGAGGAAGCACAGCCTTGTCCACGCACGACCCCTACGCAGCATTCCGGCGGCCCGATTTCCGCCGCCTGCTGTGCGCATGGTGCCTGTCCGGTTTCGCGAACAAGATGCAGACGCTGGCGGTGGGCTGGTACATCTACGAGCGTACCGGATCGGCGCTCGCCATCGGCTGGATCGGCCTCGCGCAATTTGGCCCCGCGCTGCTGCTGTTCCTGCCAGCAGGCCAGCTGGTGGACCGCCACGACCGGCGCACCCTGCTGAGCGTGGCACTGGGCATATCGTCCTGCGCAGCAATGCTGATGTTGCTCACCGCCCTGAACCACTGGCCGCTCGGCCTGCTTTACCTCGCCAGCGCCATCAACAGCTCCGCACTCACGTTGAACCGGCCGGCGCGCGCATCGCTGGTGCCCACCCTGGTGCCGGGTAACGTTCTGCCGAACGCAGTCGCCTGGGCCACCGGCACATTCCAGGCCGCCACCTTCGCCGGTCCGGTGATGGCCGGCCTGATCATTGCCCTGTCCGGAGATGCCATCGTGGCATTCGGACTGAATTGCCTGCTGTATGTCGTCGCACTGCTGATGGCCTTGCGCATCGGCGCGCGCGAAAGACCTGCAACAAGCCGCCCCGGACTCAATCTGCATGACGTGCTCGCAGGCGTAAATCATGTTCTGAAATCACGCATCATTTTTGGCAGTTTGCTGCTGGACCTCGCCTCGGCGCTGTTTGGCGGCGCCACCGCGCTGCTGCCGATCTACGCCAAGGACATCCTCCAGGTCGGCCCGGCGGGCCTGGGCTGGCTGACCGCGGCGCCGGCGGTAGGCGCCTTTTGCACCGCCGTCACCCTCGGTCGCGGCAAACCGACACAGCGCGGCGGCATGCGTTTCCTGCTGGCCATGGGCGGCTATGGCTTTGCCACCATGGTGTTTGGCTGGTCTACCTGGTTCCCGCTGTCACTGGCCGCGCTGTTCATGATTGGCGTACAGAACAACATCAACCAGATCACCCGCCAGACCCTGATGCAGGCCCATACGCCCGACGATCTGCGCGGGCGCGCCTCCTCGGTCAACAGCATCGTCGCGGTGTCATCAAACGAACTGGGCGCATTCGAGTGCGGCACGGTGGCTGCACTGACCAATCCGGTAGTGGCGGTCGTTTCAGGCGGCGCGATCACCGTGCTTGCGGCCGCACTCATCGCCTGGAAATTTCCGGAGCTGCGGCGGCTGAAATCGCTGTCGCCGGAAACCATACCCCGGTCAGTCAAGGACTAGCGCAATCGCAACCGCCCCGGCCAGCGCGCCTGATCCCTACGCCCCTTTCCGACTGCCGGATTACCGCTGGCTGATCGGCACATGGTTCCTGATCGGCATGACCGTGAAAATGCAGGTCGTTGTGCTGGGCTGGGACATTTATGAGCGCACGGGTTCGGCCGTTGCCATCGGGTGGGTCGGCATTGCCCAGTTTGTGCCTTCCCTGCTGTTCTTCCTGCCGGCCGGCCAGCTTGCCGACCGCTGTGATCGGCGCACGCTGCTCGTGGCGAGCTTTGCGGTGTCCGGTGCGGCAGCCTTCCTGTTTGCCTTCGTTGCCATGGCGGACGCCGCGATCGGGTGGTTCTATCTGGCGGGCTTCACGCTCTCCATCGGCCAGGTGCTGAACCGGGCATCGCGCATGGCGCTGCTCGCCAGTGTGGTTCCGACGACGATGCTTTCCACAGCCATCACCTGGACAACCAGTGCCAGCCAGATCGCCACCTTCATCGGGCCGGCACTGGCCGGACTGCTGCTTGCCGCCAGCGGCAGCGCGATTGCCGGCTACTGGACGGTGGCCACACTCAATGCCCTTGCGCTCATCATGGCGCTGCGCATCCGCAGTCGCGACCGTCCCACCCCGGGCAACAACGCAGCTGGCGGACTGGGGCATCTGCTCGGCGGCCTCGTCCACATCTGGAAAACCCGCGTCATCCTCGGCGTATGTTCGCTCGATCTGCTGATGGTGGTATTCACCGGCGCCATGGCCCTGTTGCCGGTCTATGCGAAGGACATTCTTCATGTGGGTCCTTCAGGACTGGGCTTGCTTGCGTCAGCACCGGCCATCGGCGCAATCACCATGTTGCTCCTGCTGGGCCACATGCGGCCGGCGCGGCGACCCGGCGTGCAAATGCTGTGGGCCATTGCCGGCTACGGCGCTTGCACCGTCATTTTCGGGCTGACCACGAATTTCCTGCTCTCGCTGGCCGCGCTCGCGGCAATGGGCTCTCTGAACAGCATCGGCGTAGTCACCCGCCAGACCGTGGTCCAGGCCCACACGCCGGCACACATGCGCGGCCGTGTGGCCTCGGCAAGCGGCTTGTTCAGCAATGCCTCAACCGAGCTTGCGCAGGCTGAAGCCGGACTAATGGCGACGCTGAGCTCTCCAGTCATCACCGTAGTCTGCGGCGGACTGTTCACACTGCTGTGCGTTGCCTTGATCGCACGCGGCTTTCCCTCGGTTCGCGACCTGAAACCCCTTGCGTCGATCAGGGCCTGATAGCATTCGACAAATGAGCCGGGCAGCCCATCCCGATAACAACAACCCCGACGACCCACAGCCCCGATGAGCAGACACGAACCGTACGCCGCTTTCCGCATCGCCGACTTCCGCTTTCTGCTGGGCGCCTTGTTCATCATCAGCATGGCGCACAAGATGCAGCAGGTCGCCGTCGGCTGGGACATCTACGATCGCACCGGTTCGGCCATGGCCCTGGGCTGGCTGGGCGTGGCCATGTTCATTCCGGTGCTCGTTCTCTTCCTCCCTGCCGGCCAGGCCGCCGACCGCTTCAGCCGCCGCAGCCTGATGATGGTGAGCTTTGCCACCGCCTCGATCGCTTCGCTCGGACTGGCCTGGGCATCCTATTCTGCCGCATCGCTGACGTGGATCTATATCGCCGTCGCGGCGAACGGCGTCGCGCAGACCATTTCACGCCCTGCGCGCGGCGCCATCATTCCCACCGTCGTCCCTGGCGAACTGGTCAGCAACGCCGTCACCTGGAGCACGGCCGCCGGCCAGATCGCGTTCATTGGCGGCCCCACTCTCGCCGGCATGCTGATCGCCACCGGCAACAGTGCCATTCCGGTCTACCTGCTCGCTTTTGCGCTCAACCTGATCGGTTTTTTCTGCGTCGCGCGCATCAGCGTGCGCAGGCGCGCAGACAACAGCGGCGCCGCACCGAACCTGAAGCACCTCCTTGCCGGCCTGGTGCATGTGTGGAAGACACGTGTGATCTTCGCCTCCATCCTGCTCGACCTGGTGGCGGTGCTGTTCGGCGGCGCAGTCGCCCTGCTGCCGATGTACGCGAAGGACATCCTGATGGTGGGCCCCACCGGACTGGGCTGGCTGAACGCCGCACCGGCCGTCGGCGCCGTGGCGTGCTCGGTCATCATGGGACACATGCCCGCACACAAGCGCGCCGGTGTCACCTTGTTATGGGCGGTTGCGGGTTTCGGCCTCGCCACGGTCGTCTTCGGGCTGTCGCACTGGTTCTGGTTGTCGCTGTTCGCGTTGTTCCTCACTGGTGCGCTGGACAACATCAGCGTGGTCATCCGCCTGACCCTGGTGCAGTTGCACACACCGGACGAATTGCGCGGTCGGGTATCCGCAGTGAACAGCGTATTCATCAGTTCCTCGAACGAACTCGGGGCCTTCCGGGCAGGCTCAATGGCGGCGTTCACCGGGCCGGTTTTCGCGGTGGTCGCAGGGGGCATCGCCATCCTTGCGATCGTTGCCATGCAGGCCAAGGCCTTTCCGGAATTGCGCCGCTTGAAATCGCTGACAAAGCCCGCCTGACGCCGCGCTACAGACCGCCTGCCACAACCGTGCGCATCCTGCTGCCCTACAACCACGGCGTCCTGCCCGGCGAGGAAACCTTCTACTCGCATTTTCATCTCGGGCTCGTGGAGGCGACGCGCGAGCTCGGCCATGAAGCCGTGCGTTTCGACCACGCCGATGGCGTCATCATTTCCGCCGCCGAACGCGAAGCCCTGTATCGGCTGCTGGCCGGGCAGCCCTGCGACCTCGCGATTGACTTGTGCTGCTGGAGCCATTCCTTGTCGCAACAGCGCGCCTGGGATGGCACGGACACTGGCACCCCGATCTACGATGATTTTGACTGCGCCTGTGTCGGACTGCTTTGCGACCATCCCTGGTTCCAGCCCCTGCAGGGCATGGTTTCGGCGAATGCCTGGGCCGCTGTCCCCGACCAGAATGACACCACGGCGATCGGGTTGATCTATCCGCAACTAGCACTGCGCGGCACCGTCTTTGCGCCGCCGGGCGTGAGACAGACTGTCGCCATCAGAGCGCCGCGCGAAAAATCCATCGACGTACTCTACGCAGGCAACCTCGACACCTCGGCGCTGGAGCGTCCCTGGCATGACCTGCCTGATGCGGCACTCCATGACGATCTGCTCGAGCGGGTGCAGGCCCATCCGCAGATGCCGCTGCATTCGCCACTGGAGGAAATCTGCCGCGCACATGGCGTGGCGCCGACGCCGGGACACCTGCAGGCCGTGCTGCAGAAGGTGGAGTACTGCCTGCGCACCCGGCTGCGCCTGGAGGTGGTTCGTGCGGCGGCAGCCTCCGGCGTAACGCTGACCGTCGTCGGCAGCGGTTGGGACACCATGGAACTGCCGCCCAATGTCGCGGTTGGCCCGCGGGTGGGCTATCAGGCATTTCTCGACATCGCGGCGCAGGCCCGCATCTGCATCGATGCGTCAACCTACCGGCATGGCGCAAACGACCGGTTGTTCACTTACACCGCCAGCGGTGCGGTCTGTTTCACGAACGCGGCAGGCTACCTCGCCGAATCGTTCGCCCCGGGGAGCAATGACGGTGGCGGACTGCATTTCTATTCAACGCTGGCACTCGACGCGCTGGGCCCGGAGATTCGCAGGTTGCTGGATTCCCCCGCGCGTCTGCGCGAGGATGCGGAGCGCGCACGCGCAACCACGCTGGCCCGGCACACCTGGCGGCAGCGGCTGGACGACATCATCACCGCAGTTGCCCCCTAGCCGCAGTCATCGACAGACGAGGTTCCCGGATCGGGTATCGACCGGCCGCGAGCAGTCCTGCACGCTGACACGCGGCGGCAGCGCATTGCCCGCCGCATCGGCAACAGGCGTGCGCGATCCATCCGGAGCAACGCGGAAATAGCGCAGCCCGTCGGCCAGCATCAACCCGATGATGAGTGCAGCACCCAGCCGCGCATCGCCTGAAACCTGGAGGCGCGATGTGGTTGTCGTGGTACCCGGAGTCACATTGCCGACCGCCACATTGCCCGCTGTCGCATTGCCCGTATTCACGCTGTATCGCGCGCCGCCACAGCCTGCAAGCCCGATGGCCACGACCAGAAATAAAACCAGGAATATTATCGATTTCGACAAAATATCGTTTTTTAAAGCAAATTTACGATGAAATTGTAGTCATTAAATTCCGGCCCTCTGCAGCACGGTATCAGCCACATAGGGATTGGATTCACGTTCGTCTCCAAATGTGGACAGCGGCCCGTGCCCCGGGATGAACGTCACGTCATCGCCCAGCGGCCACAACTGCGTGGTGATGGAACGGATCAGCGTGTCGTGGTCACCACGCGGGAAATCGGTGCGGCCGATGGAGCCCTGGAACAGCACATCGCCGACCATCGCGAGTTTGTGCTCCCGGTTGAAGAAGATCACATGCCCCGGCGTATGGCCCGGGCAATGGCGCACCTCCAGTGCCACTTCACCAAAGCGCACGACGTCGCCACCCGCCAGCCAGCGGTCGGGCGTGAACGCCGTCGCGCCAACAAGGCCGTAGCGCGGCGCATTCAGCGGAATGCGCTCAATCCAGAACTGGTCATCGGGATGCGGCCCTTCGATCGGCACGCCAAAACGCTTTGCCAGCAGCGACACGCCGCCGGCATGGTCGGTGTGGCCGTGAGTGACCAGGATTTTTTCCAGCGTGCCGCCCAGCTTCTCGATGAGCGCAACAATGTCATCAAGGTCGGCGCCCGGATCAACCACGGCGGCCTTCCCGGTTTTCTCGCAGACCAGCACCGAGCAGTTCTGCTGCAGCGGCGTGACGGGAATGACAGACACTTTCATTGCCGGACTCTCGGACTCAATATCGATGTCCTATTCTACCGGCGGCCCCCGCCTCCAGACTGCAGTCCACCGCGAATGGGGCTTGGCGCTAAAATAGCAGGCAATACACAACAGATACGGCGACCCGCTTTCCGACCTTCACGGCGGCGCCCACATCCCAAAGGTCACAAAGGAGATCCACATGAGACGAGCAGCAATTGTGTGCCCGGTGCGCACGGCGGTGGGCAGTTACGGCGGCACGCTGCGCCCATTCGGCGCGGAGAAGCTCGGTGGCCACATCATCAAGGCGCTGCTCGAACGGAGCGGCATGGATCCGGCACGCATTGACGACGTTGTGTTCGCTCAGGGTTATCCCAGCGGCGAGGCCCCGGCCATCGGCCGCTGGGCGGCGCTGGATGCCGGCCTTCCCATCGAAGTGCCTGGCTGCCAGGTGGACCGGCGCTGCGGCGGCGGACTGCAGGCCGTTCTCAATGCCGCAATGATGGTGCAGACCGGCGCGGCCGATGCGGTCATCGCCGGCGGCGCAGAGAGCATGAGCAATGTCGAGTACTACACGAACGAAATGCGCTGGGGTGCGCGCATGGGATCGGTGAAGTTCCATGACCGGCTGGAACGCGGCCGCGAACTGTCGCAGCCGGTGGAGCGCTTCGGCAAGATCGCCGGCATGATCGGCACCGCCGAGAACGTCGCCAGGGAATGCAGCATCACACGCGAGGAATCCGACGCCTATGCGCTGCGCAGCCAGCAGCGCGCCGCAGCCGCCTGGGCCGCCGGCAAATTCAAGGATGAAGTCGTCGCAGTGCCGGTTCCGCAGCGGAAGGGCGACCCGGTCAATTTCGACAAGGATGAAGGCTTCCGTCCGGATGTCACGCTGGAAGCGCTCGCCAAGCTCAAGCCCATCATGAAGGATGGCATCGTCACCGCGGGCAATGCCAGCCAGCAGAACGACGCTGCCGCCGCCTGCCTGATCGTGGCCGAAGACAAGCTGGCCGAACTGAAACTGGAACCCATGGGCTACCTCGTCGGCTGGGCCGTCGCCGGATGCAATCCCGCCACCATGGGCCTGGGCCCGGTGCCGGCAGTGAAAAAACTGTTCGCGAAAACCGGCTTCGACTTCAGCAAGCTCGACCTCGTTGAACTCAACGAAGCCTTTGCCTGCCAGGTGCTGGGCGTGCTGAAGGGCTGGAACTGGAATGATCCGGACAAGCTGAACGTCAACGGTTCGGGCATCTCGCTCGGCCACCCGATTGGCGCGACCGGCGTGCGCATTCTCGCCAGCCTGATGCATGAAATGAAACGCCGCAATGCGCGCTATGGCCTGGAAACCATGTGCATTGGCGGTGGCCAGGGGATTGCGGCGATCTTCGAGCGGGCCTAGGAAATATCGCTCCTCAGATGTCGTTCAAGGTGTTGATGCCGGCAGCAGGATTCTGCAGCGGCATTTGTTCGGAGCAGGGTGGCTCGAAGTTCAATCGGGCCCCCGCTTCGCCGGCAGCGCCACCGCCTTGGTGACGGCATAGCCACGCAGGCCGCTGGGCGCGAACACATAGGCGTTGTTGCGTAGCGGATCGCCGGTCACCACAATCTGATAGTCCTCTGGCGTCCAGACCAGGGGTACCGGCCGCTCCGGGTCCGCAGAATCGCCGAACACCTTCGGAATTTCACCGGCCTGCGCCTTGGCCGCCAGGTCGCAGCCTGGAATCAGCTGCGACCAGTCGCTCAGGATCCGCTGAAACTGGCTGGCTGAAATTCGAGCATGCTCAAACAGGTATTGCTTCACGTCCTGCTTGGAGATGCCGGCTTGGGCAAAGGTTTCCACCAGGATGGGCGTCAGCAGCAGCAGCGGATGCAGCTTGCCCAGGCCTGCTCCAACGGTGAAGCAAAGCTGCCAGGAGATCTGCCTCACCATCGCATCCGCCAGATAGGGCAGCATCTGCGTACGCGGGTCGCCCGACACTGTTGCCACCACATTGCCACCGGTGTAGTTGGCGATGGTCACGCTGTTCTGCCCGTCTTCAAACCCCCGGTCGGCGCTGAATGAGGACCAGCCATTGGCCCTGATGCAGTCGCCGTTCTCGGCCACCACCACGCGCCAGGTATTCCCGTAGGTGGCCTTGTCATTCTGGTGCAGCCTGAAGCCGGCGACGTTGCGCAGGTACAGCCGCCAGAACCTGCCGATGGAAGTGTTGGGCATGATGCCGTCGCGCATCACCCCTTGCGTGAAATTAAAACCCAGGTCCTTGACCATGGGGCCGGAGACAATCACCAGCGTCTCACCGCCCGGCGTGGCCCCGCTGTGCTCCACACCGAAGCGAGGATCGGCCAGTGCCTCCACCATTGCCACCAGCAGCGGCATGTACTCCGGACGGCAGCCGGCCATGACGGCATTGACAGCCACGCTCCAGATCGTGGCCTGGCGTTGCTCGGGCAGCAGTGTTCCCAGGCTTTCGTCCGGCTGCCTGTCGGTCCGGCGCAGAAAGGATTCGATCTTCTCCAGCGTCGGCGGCACGATGGGCAGCCCGTCGCTCCATTCACGCTCGTAGAAATGGGCGTTCACCGCATCGAACCCGCCAGTGAAGACAATGTCGCGGGCACCCGGCTCGCCCTTGCCGGCCGACTCGGGCGCTGCAACGCGGGTGAGATTGGCGATCACCTGCTCCAGCGTCGCCTCCAGGATGTTCTGCTTCAGGACTTCACGGCCCTGCACCGCGATATGGCCACACGCCACGGCAACCGGCAGGTTCATGGCAAGACCGCCACTCACCGCCTTGGCCTGCTGCACGAAGCCTTCGCAGATCAGCGAGGACGTGGGAATGCCTGCTGCCTCGCACACTGCACTGGCCCGCAACACGGCGGGCGTGCAACTGCCTCAACAACCCATCCCGGACAGCACTGCATCCGCACCCAGTTCCTTCAGCCGCGCCGGCAGGCCGGCCACCACCTCGCGCTCGTCATTGCCATGGATGCTGCCGAACTCCGCCCAGTTGATGAAGCTGATCCCGGGGTATTTCTCCTTGAGCGCCGACTCGAGCGTCGCGTAGACCTCGTCGCCGCGAAACAGATAGCCCCACAACAAGGCGATCTTCTTGCCGGCCAGTGTCTCCAGGCGATGCGCAAGGGGCCGGTTCTTCCGGCCGGGCTTGGGAGCGCTGGGCCAGTAGACCGAATACTGGCCATCGTGATTGGTATCTACCATTTGCATTCCCGTATTTGTATTCCCGTTATTCCAGCTTGATGCCGCGCTGCTTGATCACCTTGGCCCAGGTCGCTACTTCTTCCCGGATCAGCCTGGCAAATTCATCCGGCGTGCTGCTTACTGCTTCGGAGCCACCCTTGGCCAGAGCATCAATCACGTCCTGGCTTTTCATCACCGTCACCACCGACTGGCTGAGCTTGTCCACAACCGGCCGCGGCGTGCCGGCAGGCGCAAGCAGACCGAACCAGACACTGGCCGTCGCATCCGGGAAGCCGGCTTCGGCAACAGTGGGTACATCGGGCACGACAGCCGAGCGCTTCTGGCTGGTCACCGCTATCGTGCGTATCTTGCCGGCGCGTATCTGCGAGATGACGCTGGGAATGCCCTGGAAGTTCATCTCCAGTCGGCCTGCCAGCAGATCGGCGAGCGCCTCCTCGTTGCCCTTGTAAGGCACGTCACCCAGGTTGATGCCCGCGGCAACGTTCAGCAACTGGCCGGCCATGTGCTGCGTTGACCCCACGCCGGAGTGTCCGTAGCGCAGGCTGCCGGGTTTGGCCTTGGCCAGCGCCACCAGCTCCTTGAGCGTCTTGGCCGGAACATCGTTGTTGACGACGATGATGAGCGGACCGGTCGCTACCTGCGAAATGGGCGCGAAGTCCTTAACCGGATCCCAGGACAAATTCGGATTCAGGCCGGGAATGATGGCCAGGCCCGAAGCGGTCAGCACCATGGTGTAGCCGTCCTTGGGCGCCCTGGCGACCGCCTCGATGCCCACTGCGCCGCCGGCGCCGACGCGGTTTTCCACCAACACCTGCTGGCCGATGACATCGCTCAGCTTGGCGGAGACGACTCGCGCCATGATGTCCACCGTGCTGCCTGCGGTGAAGGGCGCAACGACGCGCAGCGGCCTGGTCGGAAATGACTGCGCCTGCGCAGCTCCCACTCCCAACATCATCAATACGGCACAACACTTCCTCATCCGATGCAAATTCATGGTCTCTCCCTTAGTTTTTAATGGATGGTTTATTGATGTTATTCGTCGATTTTCTCGATATTGGCATCCTTGATGACCTTGGCCCAGCGCACCACCTCGCTCTTCATGTAGTCAGCGAAGCGCTCGGGCGTGCTGATGAAGGGCTCCACTCCCGCCCCGCGCATCTTCTCGACCACGTCAGGCATGGCGATGATCCTCTGCAACTCCGCGTTGATGCGGTTGACCGTGGCCCGCGGCGTGCCGGCCGGAGCCAGAATGCCGAACCAGGTGGTGACCTCGGCATTGTCGATACCGCTCTCCTTGGCCGTCGGCACGTTGGGCAGCGAGGCGGCACGCTGGAAATCCAGTATCCCCAATGCCTTTACCTTGCCTGTCTGCACCTGTTGCACCGCAGTGGCAAGGCCGGTCATCACCATGTCCACGTCGCCGCTCATCATGCCGACGATGGCCGGACCAGTGCCCTTGTACGGAACATGCACCACATCGATCTTGGTCAGGCTGACAAACAACATGTTGGCCAGCGTGGTGGTGGCACCGGTACCACTGGAGCCATAGTTGGATTTGCCCGGATTGGCTCTGGCGTAGTCGATGAATTCCTTCAGGTTCCGCGCCGGCAGGTTGGCCCGTACCAGCACCACCACCGGGATCTGCGCCACCAGCCCCACCGGCGTGAAGTCCTCAAGCGGGGAGTAGTTGAGCTTCTTGTACAGGCTGGGGCTGATGGCCACCGCCGAGGACACCATCAGCAGGTTGGAGCCGTCCGGCCTGGACTTGGCCACGTATTCGGTGCCGACATTGCCGCCCGCACCCACGCGATTCTCTGGCAACACCGGCTGGCCAAGGCGCTCGGTGAGTTTGGGGCCGAGAACGCGCCCAAGGATGTCCACGCCGCCGCCAGGCGGAAAGGGAACGATGAGATGAATGGGCTTGTCCGGAAAGGACTGCGCCTGGGCCGGAGTCGCTGCAACCGCGCATCCCAGCACAATCGCTGCAGCGCCGGCGCGCAGCAGACTGGCCGAGAAGCTGGCCGCCGATTGGCGTGCCGGATTTTTCTGTGAATACATTTGTCTCTCTCCTTGTGTACTCTCGTTTTTCATGATCATCTTAGACTCATATGCTCAGTATGACGGCTGCGGTAGTCGCGGCAACTGGCGGATGCATCACGATGGCTTCAGCACTTCGCCCAATCCATCCAGGCGCTGCACACGCGTTGCGGTGTTACAATACATGTCGGCACGCTCCTCCGGAGTGTAAGCCGCCACCAATTTCTTGAAACTGTTCCATAACGCCATATGGAACGGTTCTCATTGACCGGCAGAAAATTGCTGAACATGCAGCGCCCGACATCATGGTTGACGGGCAAACGGGCAACCATCCATTGACGCTGGGGCATAATGGCGGCTGCCCTAATCACGTACAAGGTCTCGCAATGAAGATCGCCATTCCGGAAGGTCAGCCCCAACCCCACACCCTGCAGCCGGTTGACCGTCCCCGGTCACTCGAAGGCCTGCGTATCGCGTTCCTCGACAACACCAAGGCGCCGGTGGACAAGATGCTGGTTCACCTGGAGAACCGCATGCGGGAAAAAGTGCCCGGCATGCAGCCAGTGCAGATTGCCAAGAAGGACATGGGCAAGCCCGCCTCGCCCGAAGTCATGCAGGCTCTGCAGAACGTCGATGTGGTGATCAACGCCCTCGGAGATTGAGGGTCCTGTTCGTCGTGGAGTCTCCACGACAGCATAGAACTGGAAAAGCTCGGCATTCCAACCGTGCTGCTGCAAACCACTCCCTTCGTGGGAATGATTCGCAATCAGGCCAAGGCACTTGGCATGCCCAATCTGCCCGGTGTCGTCCTTGCCCATCCCATCGCGGGTGTTCCCATCGATACGGTGTACGCGAAACTGGACGGGGCAATCGACGAAATCATCGCCAAGCTGACTTCGCCGGTGCCGGCTTCTGAAGTCGCCGCCCCTCCGGGCAAGCAGTGGCTGGAACTGGACATCGAGGACGAATGGCACGACCTGCAGCGCGAATTCATCCGGCGCGGCTGGGGCGACGGCCTGCCGCTGATCCCGCCCACCGAGAAGCGCGTTGCCGCCATGATTGCCGGAGCCGGGCTGCCCGCCGGCCATCTGGTGAGCGTGCTCACGCCGAGGATGGGAATGGCCACGGTGGAGAAGATCGCGGTCAATGCCGTGATGGCCGGCTGCCTGCCGCAGCATATGCCGGTGCTGGTGGCCGCGGTGGACGCGCTGGTCGACCCGCGCCTGTCGCTGAAGAACATGCAGGTGACCACGCATCCGGTATCGCCGCTGCTCATTGTCAGCGGCCCGCTCACGCAGACGCTCAACATCAACGGCAGCACCCATGCTTTCGGACCGGGCCCCTGGTCCAACGGCGTGATCGGCCGCGCCATCCGCCTCATCCTGCTCAACATCGGCGGCGCGAAGCCGGTGGAAATCAGCAAGGCCACCATGAGCCATCCCGGCCGCTACACCTTCTGCATCGCCGAGAACGAAGCGGCCATGCCGGCCGGCTGGAAGGGCCTGCGCGCCGAACGCGGCTTTGCACCCGAGGTGAGCACCGTGACCGTGATGGGGTGTGAAGCACCCCACAACATCAACGACCATGAAAGCATCACGGGAAGCGGTGTGCTCACGATGGTTGCCGGAACGATGGCGCAGACCGGCCAGAACAATCCCTACTACGACGGGGAAGTGCTGGTGCTGCTGGGACCGGAACATGCGTCTACCATCGCGGCCGATGGTTTCACGAAGGACGACGTGCGGCGCATCCTGTTCGAACAGGCGCTCATTCCCATGTCGCGCTGGTCTCCGGAAAACATCCAGCGCCGGCTGCGGCGCTTCCTGAACGGGCGCCACAAGGACAGTCCCCTCGATACCCTGATCGGCCCGGTGCAACGCGCCGATGACATCGTCGTCACGGTGGTGGGTGGTCCGGGCAAGCACTCCATGTACCTGCCCACGAACGGCAAGTCCTGGTCAGTCACACGGCCCATCCTGAAACAGGACGGCAGCCCCTGGCTGCCCGCCGACTTCCCCACGAGCGAGGGCAAATGATTTCCGTATTGATGTCAAAGCATGTGTACGCGGAGTTCGAGCCGCGCATCCAGGCCATCCTGAAGGAAACCGGCGCCGAGGTGAAATTCGAACTGGTCGAGCCTGAAGCTGTGCCGGTATCGGGGCCACAGGTGGACGCGGCATTCCTCACGCTGGACATCCGGCATTCGGCCGAAGGATTGAAGCGTTTCATCGAGCGCATCTCAGCGCCCGGCTTCAAGTGGGTGCACTTCCCGGGCTCCGGCGTCAGCCAGCACAAGTGGTTGCCGCCGCTGATGTCGCGCGGTGTGCGCGTCACCACCTCCACCGGCGCCAACGCCGAGTCAGTAGCCGTTACGGCGCTCACCGGCATGCTGATGCTGGCACGCCGCGCCGCCGCCTGGATCGACGACCGGCACACCGGGCAGTGGAACACGTGGTCCGAACCGGAGGCACCGGCCGACCTTGCCGGCCAGACCGTAGTGGTGGTGGGCGTGGGCGCCATCGGCGGACGTTTTGCGCGCTTCGCGAAAATGCTGGGCATGAAGGTGATCGGCGTGCGCCGCAGTCCGCGCCGTGACGATGACGCAGCCGACAGCATCGTGCCGCCTGCGGAACTGCCGCGCCTTTTGCCCCAATGCGACTGGCTGGTGCTCACCTGCCCGCTCACCGATGACACATTCCACATGGTCAATGCTGCTGCGCTGGCACGCATGAAGAAAAGCGCCCATGTGATCAACGTGGCGCGCGGCGAGGTGGTGGACGATTCGGCACTGATACCGGCACTTCAAGAAAACCGGATCGCCGGCGCTTACCTGGACGTGTTCCCGCAGGAACCGCCCGCTGCCGATTCGCCCGTTTGGAAACTGCCCAACCTCATCCTGTCGCCGCACATCGCCGCGCTTTCAAGCGGCAACCAGTGGCGCGCCACCGAGATCTTCATGCACAACATGGCGAGGTTCTCAAGCGGAGAAGCACTGGTGAACGAGGTGCCACGAGGGTAGTTGTATTGCCCCATCGCCTTGACCGCGATCGAGTATCGAAAAGGAAATGCCATGCTGATTGTTGATTCGCAGGTTCATATCTGGGGAGCCAGCACGCGGCAGCGCCCCTGGCCTGCGCCTGATGCGGGACGCGCGGCAGAACCGCACCGGCCGGTGCCGCTGGGCTATCAGGAATTGCTCACGGAAATGAATGCGGCTGGCGTACAGGCGGCGGTTATCGTACCGCCTTCCTGGGAAGGCGATTACAACGACCTGGGACTGGAGGCAGCGCGCATTCATCCCAGGCGTTTTGCCATGATGGGCAGGCTGGACACCACGCGCAAGGATGCACCGGAACGGGTGAAGACTTGGCGCTCGCAGCCTGGCATGCTGGGCCTGCGCTTCATGCTGACCCCCGGTTCGGCGCTGCTTGCCGAGGGCGCCGCCAGTTGGCTGTGGCCGGCGGCGGAAAAGGCCGGCGTACCCGTCACCCTCTCGGCGCGCGGCAACATCGCGCTGATCGGAGAGGTCGCCAGACGTCATCCGGGTCTGCGCCTTTCTATCGATCACATTGGCGCTGTTTCGGTCAAGCGTGGTGCGGAGGCTTTCCTCGGTTTTGCGGAGATACTGGCGCTGGGTAGCCTGCCGAACGTGGCGGTGAAGGTGTCGGCGCTTCCCTGCATCAGCGGTGAACCTTATCCTTTCCGAAACACCCACGGCCACCTGCACCAGGTCTACGAAGCCTTCGGCGCCGAACGCATGTTCTGGGGTACCGACCTATCGCGTTTTCCCTGCAGCTACAGCCTTGGCGTAAGCATGTTCACCGAGGAGTTGCCCTGGCTGAAAGGGGCGGAACTCGAACAAGTGATGGGCAAGGCGGTACTTAGATGGTTCGACTGGGGCCTGGAGGTCTGAGAATGGAGCAAAGGGCTCCGCGGCAACGCCCATTAAAAACGAGGGGGTAACTATGCAGATGCATCCCGTCATCAGACGTTTCGCTGTGTTGCTGTTCGCCTTGGTCTTTCAGTCAACCGCAATGGCGCAGTCTTACCCAGGACGGCTGGTAAAGATCATCGTACCTTTTCCACCGGGGGCGGGCGCGGACACGACAGTGCGGCTGTTCACGCCCAAGTTCACCGAGCAGACCGGCCAGCAGTTCATCGTCGACAATCGCGCCGGCGCAGCCGGCAACATCGGCGTGGAAGCGGCGGCGCGCGCACCGGCCGACGGCTACAACCTTCTGGTGATTACCGGATCGCTGCCGACCAGCATCTCGTTGTACAAGGACCTGCGCTTCGATCTGGTGCGCGATTTCGCGCCCATTGCCATGCTCGCTACCACACCCTTCGTGATGGTGGTGCATCCCTCGGTGCCCGCGAAGACTGTAAAGGAATTCATTGCCCATGCCAAAGCCAATCCGGGCAAGATCAACTTCGCCTCCACCGGCACCGGCGGCATCAATCACCTCGCCGGAGAACTATTCAAAAGCATGGCCGGGGTGGACATGGTGCACGTTCCCTACAAGGGCACCAGCACCGCGGTGCCCGACCTGGTCGCCGGCAACGTGTCGCTGATGTTCAGTTCCACGGTGGCATCGCTGTCGCTGGCGAGAGCGGGCAAGCTGCGCGCCTTGGCAGTCAGCACGGCGGAGCGCACCCAGGCGGCGCCGGAATTGCCCACGGTATCTGAGGCGGGAGTGCCGGGCTACGACTGCGCCAGTCTGTTTGCGCTGTTCACACCCACCGGCACGCCGCGCGACATCGTCACGCAGCTCAACGGCATGGTCAACAGGACCGCGCAAGTTCCCGAGGTCCGCGATGCCCTGCTCAGGCAGGGTGCCGAGCCTCAGGCGATGACGCCTGAGCAACTGGCAGCTTACGTGAAGAATGAGATCGCCAAGTGGGCGAAGATCGTGGCCTTAGCAAGCGTCAAGCTGGAGTAACGCGGGATGACTGCATAGGGCTCGAAATAATGTGGCACGCCCGGTGGCCGGGAACCGCAAGCCGGACGGGAGGAGGCGTTGAGTCCTGGCGTCACACCGGAATTGAACGAATATTGAATATGAAGAAGGAACCACCATGCTGATCGTTGATTCACAGGTTCATATCTGGGGTGCCAGCACGCCGCAGCGCCCCTGGCCCAAGGCCGGGGAGGCAGGACGCAATGCCGTAGCGCAGCGGGTTGTGCCGCTGGGCAAGCGCGAACTGCTGCGCGAGATGGATGCAGCCGGTGTGCAGAGCGTGGTCATCGTGCCGCCCTCCTGGGAGGGCGAGTACAACGACCTGGCGCTGGACGCCGCGCAGACGCATCCCAATCGCTTTGCCGTGATGGGGCGGCTGGACATTACCGCTGCCGATGCCAGGGAAAAGATCAGAAACTGGCGCTCACAGCCGGGCATGCTGGGGCTGCGATTCCTGCTGTCGCCAGGCTCGCCGCTGCTCGAAGAGGGCGCCGATTGCTGGCTGTGGGCCGAGGCGGAGCGCCAGAGCCTGCCCATCACCCTCGCGCCGCGCGGGCAGTACAAGCTCATGGGCGAGGTGGCCAGGCGCCATCCCGGACTGCGCCTCTCCGTCGACCACATGGGCGGAGACTCGTCCAAGCGCGGTGCCGATGCCTTCCCATTCCTCGAGGAGATGCTGGCGCTGGCAAAACTTCCCAATGTCGCGGTGAAAACCTCGGCACTGCCCTGCGTGAGCGCTGAACCCTACCCGCATCCCCTCATGCAGAGCTACGTGCGGCGGGTCTATGATGCCTATGGCCCAACGCGCATGTTCTGGGGAACCGATCTGTCGCGGCTGCCTTGCAGCTACACCCTGGGCGTCACCCTGTTCACCGAGGAAATGCCCTGGCTGATAGGCGAGGAACTAGAGCAGGTAATGGGCAAGGCTGTGTGCAACTGGTTCGGCTGGAATCTTAAAATCTGAGTGCGGAGTCAATTCATGAAGCTGTGTTCACCGGAAGGCAGGGCCTTCCCGACGAAAACCCTGAAGGTGGCGGATCGGCCACGCTCGCTGGAGGGCCTGCGCATTGGCCTGCTCGACAACACCAAGCCGCCGGTGGACAAGATCATGCAGCACCTGGAGCAACGGTTGCGTGAGCGCATTCCCGGCGCGCAGCCGTTCTACATTTCCAAGAAAATCATGAACCAACCTGCGGGGCCGGAGGTCATGGAAATGCTGCGGCAGAAGGCAGATGTCGTCATCAACGGCCTTGCCGACTGAGGGTCCTGCACGTCGTGGAGTGTCCACGACAGCGTAGAGGCGGAGAAGCTGGGCCTGCCCACGGTCCTGCTCACAAGCACCGCTTTTGTCGGCTTGGCGCGCAACCAGGCGCGCGTTCTCGGCGTACCCGACATGGCAGTCACACTGCTGCAGCATCCGCTCGGCGGCACGGCACTGGATTCTGTACTGGCCAAGATCGACCTGGCGCTGGATGAAATCGTCGCCAGACTGACCACGCCTCTGGATGTCGCCGCTGCCAACAGCGCCGGAGACGCCACGCGCAGCGAGTGGATTGAGATGGATGTATCCGACGAGTGGGGCTCGCTGCAGTCGGAATTCGTCGCCCGTGGCTGGAGCGATGGCTTGCTGATGGCGCCGCCCACCGCAGCGCGCGTGGCCGCCATGGTGGCGGGCTGCGGATTGCCGCCGGAGCAGGTCATCGGCGAACTTGCGCCCAGGCTGGGCGTGGCCACGGTGGAGCGCATCGCCACCAATGCCGTCATGGCCGGATGCCGACCGGAACACATGCCGGTACTGATCGCGGCTGTGCAGATCATGGCCGACCCGGCGTTCTTCCTGAAGAACATCCAGGCGACCACACATCCGGTCACGCCGCTGCTCATCGTCAGCGGCCCGTTGGCGAAGACCCTCAATGTCAACAGCGGCTCCGGTGCATTCGGTCCCGGACCATGGTCCAACGGCGCGCTCGGTCGCGCCATCCGCCTGCTGATGCTGAACATCGGCGGAGGCAGGCCGGGTGAGATCGACAAGGCCACGCTGGGTCACCCCGGCAAGTACACCTATTGCATCGCCGAGAACGAGGCTGCGTTGCCCGCGGGTTGGCCAACGTTGCGCGCCGAACGCGGCTTTGCGCCGGAGGTGAGCACGGTGACCATGTTCGGCGGGGAAGCACCGCACAACATCAATGACCATGAAAGCACCACCGCCGGGGGCATGCTGACCACCATCACCGGATCCATTGCGCAAATCGGCCAGAACAGCATCGAATGCGTGGCGGAAATGCTTCTCGTGCTCAGTCCCGAACACGCCGCCACCATTGCCGGTGACGGCTTCACCAAGGACGACGTGAGGCGGGCCATCTACGACGACGCCCGGGTACCCATGCACCGCTTCGCGCAGAAGAACATCGAGCGGCGGCTGTGGCGGCTTCTACCTCAGCGTTATCGCGACCGTCCGCTGGACACCATGGTGGTGATGGTGCAGCGGCCCGAGGACGTAATCGTCGTCGTCGCAGGCGGCGAAGGCAAGCACTCGATGTATCTGCCCGGATATGGCGCGACGCGCGCGCTGACGCGCCCTGTACTCAGGCCCGATGGCAGCCCGTGGAACTGATCAAGTGTGGAGCAATAATCGGCATGCACGCGTTAATGGTTCGGTTTTGTGATAGCTTTTGACGAGTAACGAAGGAGCATTTAATGCAACATGTTCTATACAGAATGGCGGTAGTACTGGCGGGACTCGCGTTTGCCTGCGCTTCCTGGGGACAATCGGCGCAGTCGTTTCCCTCCAGGCCCATCACCTTCATCCATGGCTTTCCTCCAGGTACCATACTCGACGCGGTGTCCCGCATCGTCAGTGTGGAAATGGCCAAGTCGCTGGGCCAGCCCATCGTTCTTGACTTCAAGCCGGGCGGCAACGGCATCGTCGGAGGCAGGTACGTCATGAACTCCAGACCCGACGGCTACACGTTGTACTACGGCAATGCCACCAGCTTCCATCCGCTATTCATTGCGGAAAATGCCATTTATGCCGGCAAGGACTTTGCGCCGGTGTCCACAGTTGTGTCGGTTCCATATTTCTTCTTCAGCACGGCGAAGATTCAGCCCAAGACCTTCAAGGAGCTGGTTGCCTACTCCCACAACGGCCCCGACGCCGTCAAGTTCGGCGCCACCTCGCAGACCATAGACCTGATCATGCAGATGCTGAAGGACCGCAACGGCCTGGAATCACGCGGCATTCCCTACAAGTCGAGCGGACAGATGGTCACAGCCGTACTCGTTGATGAAGTCGAAACAACGATAGGTGCGATTCAACCCTTCCTGGCGCATGTGAAATCGGGCGCGATACGACCCCTGTTCGTCGCGACGGCGAAACGCTCCCCTCTGATGCCGGACGTACCTACGGCGGCCGAAGCAGGGGTGCCAAATTTCGAGGTGGTCTACAACTACGGCTTGTGGGCACCGTCGGCGACGCCCAAGGACATCGTGCAGAAGCTTGCCACCACCACCGCGGTCGCGGTCAAGGCACCGGTGGTGGTGGAGCAGATCCATTCCATCGGCGGCGATCCGGTCGGATCGACGCCGGAAGAGGCGTTGCATGCCTTCGAAGCAGACACCAAGTTCTGGACCGAGGCGGCGCGTCTGTCGAACTTCAAGCCGCAGTGAAGCCGCGACCGCGGAAATATGATTCGAACCCGGCGGCCATGCGGCCGTTGTTTTACAGGAGGCAGCAATGAAATTCCTATCCCTAGCCAAATGGATCTCGGTGTCGATGCTCGTCTGCGGCATGCATGCGGCCGCGCTGGCCCAATATCCGAACAAGATTGTCAAGATTATCGTGCCCTTCCCGCCGGGAGCGGGCGCCGACACGACGTTGCGCCTGTTCACGCCCAAGTTCAGCGAGCAGACCGGCCAGCAATTCATCGTTGATAACCGCGCCGGCGCGGCGGGCAACATCGGTGCCGAAGCGGCAGCCCGTGCTCCTGCCGACGGCTACAACCTGCTGCTGATGCCAGCCTCGCTGCCGAGCAGCATTTCGCTGTACAAAGACCTGCGCTACGACCTGGCACGTGACTTTGCACCCATCGCCATGCTGGCCACGGCGCCTTTCGTCATGGCCGTCAATCCGTCGGTGCCGGCGAAAACGGTGAAGGAATTCATCGCCTACGCCAAGGCCAATCCCGGCAAGGTCAACTTCGCCTCCACCGGCACCGGTGGCATCAACCACCTGGCGGGTGAACTGTTCAAGAGCATGGCGGCCGTGGACATCGTCCATATCGCCTACAAGGGCACCAACACCGCAGTGCCCGACCTGGTCGCCGGCAACGTGCAGCTGATGTTCACCTCGACTGTGTCATCGCTGCCGCTGGTTAAGGCCGGAAAATTGCGCGCGCTGGCCATCAGCAGCGACAAGCGCAGCCAGGCTGCGCCCGAGTTGCCCACCGTGTCGGAATCCGGCCTGCCTGGCTACGAGTCGGCCACCTGGTTCGCGCTGTTCACCCCGACCGGAACGCCACATGACATCATCGTGCAACTGAACAGCTTGGTGAACAAGACGGCGCAGGTACCGGAAATACGCGATGCGCTGCTGAGGCAGGGCGCCGAGCCCGAGGCCATGACGCCGGAGCAGGTCAGCACCTACGTGAAGAACGAGATTGTGAAGTGGGCCAAGGTGGTGGCGACAGCCGGCGTCAAGATGGAGTGATAAAAAAAGGAGACGTTCCATGAATCGGATCAGACACGCAGCACTGGCGATTGCCATCACCCTGCTTTCGGGCATCGTCAGTGCCCAGCAGGATTTCTCCAAGGTGGAAATCAGGACCACCGACCTCGGTCACGGCACCTACATGATGGAAGGCCAGGGCGGCAACATGACGCTTGCAGTCGCCCGCGATGGCGCGATCCTGGTCGATGGCGAATTTGCGCCGCTCCACGACAAGATCAGGGCCGCCATCACCGCGGTGACCGACAAGCCCGTGCGCTATCTCGTGAACACGCATTTCCATGGCGACCATACCGGTGGAAACGCAGGGTTCGCACAGGAAGGTACCCTGATTGTCGCCAACATCAATGTGGGCAAGCGCCTGGCAGCGGGAACGGAAAATGGGCTTACCGGACAGCGCACCCCTCCTGCCCCCAAGGACGCTCTGCCGTCGAAGACTTACACCAACACGACCACGCTCAGGCTAAAAGGCCGCACGGCGAAGCTGGCACACCCCACCGGCGCGCACACCGATGGTGATACCTATGTATATTTTTCCGACGCAAATGTCCTTGCCACGGGCGACATAGTCACCCTGGGTCGTTATCCAAACATCGATTTCGCCAACGGCGGTAACATCAAGGGCATGATCGCCGGCGTCGACACCTATCTCAAGCTCGCGAACAAGGACACCAAAATCGTTCCGGGACACGGCCCGCTGACGAATAAGGCTGGCCTTCAGGAATATCGTGAAGTATTGGTGACTGCACGCGACCGCGTGGCGAAACTGATTGCTGAAGGCAAGAGCGTTGACGAGGCGGTTGCCGAAAAACCGCTGGCGGACATGACGGCAAAGGTCGGCTCGAACGAAACAGCGGACGGGAATTTTGTACGCGTCGTGTACTACTCGCTCAAGCCAAAAACGTAGCCGTGCACCGCATCCCCGTTCAACATTCCATGCCCGGCATCTAAGAAAGTGGTGCCGGGTAAAGGAATCGAACCCTCGACCAACTGATTACAAATTAGTTGCACCATAAATAGAAGACGTGGCACCCATTACCATATTACCTATGCAGAATAGCGTAACAGAGTTATTCGGAGTTGCTACGATCTGGGGTATTTGGGTACCATATGGGTACCATTTTGCCTGAGGGGCCCCAGATGAAGAGCATGAAGGCACTGACCGACCGCAGCGTAGCAGCAGCAACGTCAGACCAACCGGACGGCAAAGTACCCGGACTTGCCCTTCGCGTCGGCGCAAGCAGTAAATCATGGTCTTTGGCCTATCGGGTGCGAGGCAGCAGAACTAAGCGTCGTATAAAGCTGGGGAGCTATCCGGCAATATCGCTCGCCAGAGCGCGGCAAGCCGCACTGGAAGCGCTCGCAGCAGCACAGGAAGGGGGTGACCCCCGCTACGCCCGGAAACAGCACGATGAGGCGCGGGAGCAGACGTTAAGCGGGTGCGTGTCAAAGTACATCGACAATTACGCTATGGCGCGCCACAAACGCTGGCAGGCCACCCGCAACCAGTTCGACGCATATGTTGTTCCAC
The DNA here is from genome assembly GCA_903928055.1 of uncultured beta proteobacterium. Taxonomy (GTDB): domain Bacteria; phylum Pseudomonadota; class Gammaproteobacteria; order Burkholderiales; family SG8-39; genus CAIYPG01. The sequence goes on from CAIYPG010000088.1 coordinate 32,288, forward strand.
ACTGGGGCAAGATCCCGGTGGGGAGCATTGATTCCAAGCACGTCATCGAACTGCTGGACAAACTAGCAGACCGTCCCGCCACCCGCCGAGCCGTGTATCTTGCATTGAGCGCCTTCTTTGAATGGTGCCTTGGAAAGCACCTCGTGAAAGTCAATCCAGTACGCGCCATAGCAAAAACCGAGCGCCCACGGCCGGTGGAGTCGCGTGACCGGGTTCTGACCAACGTCGAAATCAAGGCACTGTGGAAGGGATGTGAAACGCTGGATGACCGCTACGCTAACTTTGGCATAGGCGTGAAGCTGCTGCTCCTTACAGGCCAGCGCAGGGATCAGGTGTTCGGGTTGAGGTGGGCAGAGATTGACCTAGAGCGAGCAGAATGGGTGACTCCAAGTGGGCGCATGAAATCGGGGCGCGAACACCTTGCGCCTCTATCCCCTTTGGCAGTTGATCTATTGGCGGGGCTGGAACGTCATGGGGAATTCATCTTCTCAACCGATGGCACTGTCCCCTTCTCCGGGTTCAGCAAGGCGAAGTCGACCTTGGACAAGGAGTGCAAAGTAAATGCATGGCGACTGCACGACCTGCGGCGTACTGCGGCGGTTTTGCTGCAGCGGGGCGGAGCAGCACCTTTTCTCGTTGAGGCTATACAGGGTCGCATCAGCGGTACGTTCGGTGGTGCCGCCGGAGTTTACCAACGATACGGCTACGCCGACGAGAAGAGAGTAGCCCTGAGCAAGCTGGCCGACGAAGTGAACCGTTTGGTGCATGGCACGAAAGCCAAGGTCGTTAATTTCCGCACCCGCTCGGGAAAGGGTTAGGAGCATGAAACGAGAAAACCATGGCGGGAAACGGAAGGGGGCAGGAAGACCCCGCAGGTACGAATTTGGCGAATGCTTGGCTATTGCCAACGCTGTCACACTTATTCAAAGGGGACACGGGGTATCGCGGTCGAAGGCGTTGAGTATGCTTGAAGAGCAAAAAGTTATAACACACGGCCACGCCACAGCCTCCCGACGGTACTTAACCCCAAAGTCAAACTGCGCCGGGCATATAAACTCCGCACATGCTTTCAAAACTCCTGGTTTTCTTCCGTCGAAAGTCCGTGACTGACGAACCCATTTCCCAGTTCATGGAGATGCGAGAAGCCCTCAAGCCTGATCGGGAGCGACCACCGCCTCCTGTACCGTTGACGCCACCGCCGACGATCAGGAAACGTAGTGGCTATTAGGTGACGCCAAATGCTTACTGAGGATGATCTTCTTGAATTTGAAAAGCTGCTGGAAAGCGGGCCTGACGATGCCTTCCAGGAACGCCAAGCCATTGAGCGCCCGATTGAGGAAGTGAGGAAGCTGCGCCTGCTGCTGCTTAGCCAAAGCACGTTGGAGAAGAAGTCGAATTGACCAAAGCTGCTCAGGGGAATGAGCGGGTGAACTTGGAAGTGCGTGCTTTTGGTATAAGATTTCTGAGGGGCAGTAATGCCCCGTGGCCGTCTGCGCAGATTGACTGTCTACAAGTTGTCTACAAAGAAAGAGGGACCTAAAGGCAGATGCCGATAAGTCCTTGATTTGTTGGTGGTGGTTGCAGTCTAGCGAGAACCTCTCTCCACGTAAATTCCCTGCTAACAGGGAAAAATACAGGGAATTTCACGCTTTATAACCTCGAATAATATGTCCCACTTCTCGGAAACCCTTATCTGGAGCGCGCTTTCAAGCACCACACCACTTTCTAACTGAATTTGGAGCAGGGAATTAAAAAAACATATCAGGGAATTTTCAGAGGCATAACAGGAATTTAACGGGAAGCCTAGGAATGTTCACAATTCAGCGGGCCTTGCTCCCCACGATCTTAATCGGAAGACACGCACCTATTTTCGACCCGCAATAATTGCGTCAAAGTCGGCGGGTACCCAAGGGGAACCATCAGCCTTGACAATAGGACGTGTAATTGCACGCGAAGAACCCGTAGTCGGGAGGTACATCGAATGCTTTCCTTCACCCCCTGCAACCACAACAATTACGTCCTCAGGCTTCTGCAGGATTCCTACCTTTGTGTCCAAAGAACAATTTAGATAGCGCTGCGCATGAAACCGCCATAAGCGTCGTTCAATGTTCTCTTTTGAGAAACGAGACATTGGAACATAGGCTTGCTCATAAATCGCCTGTTTTACATCATCCTTAGAGTACCCTTCAGCAGCTATCGTAGCCGCGTGTTCAGGCGAAAGCACTAAAAGCATTTCACAGGTGTAGTACATACTATTCTGGCCGATTTGCGACATGGCGCCAGAAATCATCGCGAGAAGTCCTTCCGCCGACGTGCTCTCATGATCATTTATATTGTGAGGGGCTTCTCCGGCATACATTGTCACTGTGCTCATCTCGGAGGCGAAGCCACGCTCAACATGCAATGGAGACCAGGGATTTGCCGCTTCGTTTTCCGCAATGCAGAAGCTAAACTTGCCGGGATGCCCCATGGTCGCCTTGTCAACCTCTCCCGGGATGGCACCACCGATATTCAGCAGAATCAATCGCAATGCACGACCCAATACGCCGTTGGCCCACGGCCCTGGCCCAAACAGGCCACTGCCACTGTGAATATTAAGTGCTTTGGTCAGTGGTCCATTGACAATCAGCAGCGGTGCAACGCAATGCGTCGTTGCCTGAATGTTACGGAGACTAAATATGGGGTCAACCATTGCGCCAACGGCAGCTATCAATATCGGCATGTGTTCCGGCTGACACCCAGCCATTACCGCGTTAGCTGCAATACGCTCAACAGTAGCCACACCTTGCCTAGGGAGTACTACCCCAATGCTTTTGTCCGCCTTATAGCCCGATGCGCGAACCATTTCCGCCACCCGTGATTCGGTTGGCGGCGCCGCCAGCATGCCATCACTCCAGCCTCGACTTATAAATTCCCTCTGCAGCTCGCCCCATTCATCTGATACATCGATGTCCACCCATTCACTTTGCGAAACTTCATCTGCATTCTCCTTCGTGTTAGGGGAGGCAGTAAGTTTCTCAACTATTTCATCGAATACGGCATCAAGTTTGGCGAGCGCTGAATTAAGCGGTACTCCAGCCAGGGGATGGGGCAGTACCACCATCGGCATTTGAGGCATGCCCTGAGCGCGCGCCAAGCTCTTCGCCAAACCGACGAAAGAGGTGCTAACCAACAATACTGTTGGCAAACCCCGCCTTTCGGCTTCGAGGCTGTCGTGGACACTCCACGACGTACATCCGCCTCAATCTCCTAGGGCATTGATAACTACGTCTGCATTTTCGCAAAGAGCTTGTATAACTTCAGACTCCGCCGGACGGAGCATCACATTCTTGGATATGTAGTAAGGCTTCACCCCGGGAATACGCTCCTTCAACCTCTGCACAAGGTGTGCCATCATTTTGTCGACCGGGGCCTTCGTATTGTCCAATAGACCGATACGCATACCCTCCAGGGACATGGGGCGGGCAACGGCTTTGAAATCGGATTTCAATGGGCTACCAATGGGGGAGCAAAGTTTCATATGGACCATTCATGAGTTCTATAATTGAATATGAATAAAAATTGAAACCGCCTCGTGGTTGAGGGCATCAATTGCCAATGCCATACGATAATGCACTTTCTGCCAGGCCTGTTCCTTTGTCAAGGACGGGAACGGCATCACGCACTCAGCCATAGGTGATTTTGTAGTGTCCCGCGCGTCGCTTGCGTCACTCTTGATCAGCAGCAATGCTTGCGCCTGCCATGACGAAGCATGGTTCTCGCAATTGAACCCACAAAGGAAATAAAATCATGCGTTGGTTTTATGTAATGACCTTAACTGCAGCAATTTCCTTGATGTATCTGGATGTAAGTTTCGCGCAGGGAAAGCCGGATGCGTATCCATCCAGGCCGGTAACTGTCATTGTTCCATTCGCGCCCGGCGGAAATGACAGAGAAGCTCGTCTGGAGGCGACAAAGCTAGGTGAACTACTGGGCCAGCAATTTCTCATCGACTACAAGGCGGGCGCAGGCAGCACCATCGGGACTGCGTATGTCGCCAAGGCAGCACCGGACGGCTATACGCTGTTAGTAGTTCAAGGCCCCTTTACTTCGTTGCCCGCCCTATACAAGGACCTACCGTTCGATACCGTGCGGGACTTTTCTCCTGTGTCGCTGATGAGCAAACGAACCACGGTATTGCTGGTTTCCATGGGATTTCCAGCGAAGTCCTTTGCAGAATATATTGCATATGCCAAGGCAAATCCTGAAAAGATTAATTTCGGAACTGCCGGGGCCGGCGCCACAGTGCATCTCGCCGGCGCGTGGCTCCACAGTGTGACCAATACAAAGGTGACTTTCGTGCACTACAACGGTTCAGGCTCAGTGCTGCCGGATTTATTTGCCGGTCGAGTAGACGCCTTTCCGGCCAATCTTCTGGTTGCTTTGCCGCTGATCAAGTCCGGCAAGGTTCGTCCTCTGGCGATCATGAGCGACAAACGATCAAGCCTTCTCCCTGGCTTAGCAACGATCGCCGAGCAAGGAGTATCAGGCTATGACTATGCCAGTTGGCTGGGCTATTCTGCGCCTGCTGGAACTCCAGCGGCCATCATCAGCAAACTTAGCGAAGGCTTTGAAAGAGTCGCAAAATTACCCGATGTTACGGCAGCGATTGAAACTGAGGGGGGAACAATGTACGGCAGTACCCCTGCGCAGTTTCGACAGCTGATTGTTACCGAGACAGCTCGCTGGCGGAAAGTAATCCAGGACAATGGAATTACAGCAGAGCAATGACAGCCAACCAGAACGCATACAATTATTCAGGCTTCAACAATGAATTCTGATACGAAGATGAAGCCGGATCTTCTTTGCTTTCGCGATCTCCTACCTCTGGAAAGTGAAATCATCGGACAACATTACACGATTCATTTGGGTGTGACTCCTCAGGCCCGCCGGGAACAGATGGCACGACTTGGACCAAGCCTTCGCGCCGTAATGACCATCGGCGAGACAGGGCTGACAAACGTAGAAATGGGGGCGATGCCCCAATTGGGAATCGTCTGCTTCTCGGGATCCGGGCATGAAGGCATAGACCTCAATGCGGCTCGCCGCCGCGGAATAGCTGTGACCAACAGCCCCGATGCCAACGCGGCGTCCGTTGCCGATCATGCGCTAGGCCTGATGCTTGCGGTGGCACGGCGCATCGCCTTGAATGACCGCGCGGTGCGCCAGGGAGGCTGGCGCGATCTCAGTACCCTTCCCGGACAGCTAAGCGGAAAACGCATCGGTATCATCGGACTGGGAAACATCGGGTCGAAGATCGCGCAAAGGGCCGCAGGCTTTGAAATGGACATCGCCTATCACAACCGGCATGCCCGCAAGGATATTCCTTATCGCTGGATGGAGTCGCCGCTAGCTCTGGCACATTGGTGCGATTTTCTGGTGCTGTCCGCGCCCGGCGGAGCGGCCACCCGTCACATGGTGAATGGCGCTGTCATTGATGCGTTGGGCACGACAGGATACCTGGTCAATGTCGGCCGCGGCAGCTTGGTTGATACACAGGCATTGATCGCGGCGCTCCAAGACCGGCGCATCGCCGGCGCCGGCCTGGATGTCTTCGAGGAAGAGCCTAACGTGCCCGCCGCGCTGCGGACTCTACCTAACGTCGTGCTCACTCCGCATCTTGGTGCACACTCGCTTGAGTCGATGCGCGCCAAAGCAGAGATGGTAGTGCACAACCTAGATGCCTATTTTTCCGGTCAATCCGTGCTGACACCCATCGACGATTAAGACCGGCCAACAAGGCCATAATAGGCAGAAGCAACACCATCCAGAGGAGGAATATCCATGCCAGACCACCGCCTACTTCCATCCCTGTTCGCGACGCTATGCATCAGCATAGGCGCCGCTCACGCCCAGTCTTATCCGAATAAGGTTGTACGCCTGATCTCCCCGTACACTTCCGGCAGCACGGTGGACATCATGAGCCGGATCATCGCCCCAAAGCTCAGTACGGCTCTGGGCCAGCAGGTTATCGTCGACAATCGCGGCGGCGCGGGCGGCGCAATCGGTATGGAAGCAACAGCGCGAGCTCCGAAGGACGGCTACACGATCATGCTCGCTGCTTCCGGATTTACGGTCATTCCCAGCCTCAACCAGAACCTGACTTGGGACCCGGTTAAGGACTTCGCGCCCATCACGCAGGTCGCCAACGGCCCGCTGGTCATCGTCGTCACCAAGGATCTGCCAGCCAAGACTCTCCCGGAACTCATCGCATTGGCCAAGGCACAACCCAGCATACTCAAATATGGCCATGCTGGCATTGGTTCTTCCCAACACATGGCCGGTGAATTGTTCTGCTTGGCGGCCGGCGTGGAGCTCGTAAGCATTCCGTACAAGGGCGGAAAGGAATCGCTTGCCGATATGCTTGGCGGACGTCTCGAAATGAGTTTTCAAGGCGTGCCGGCGGTACTCCCCCAGATTCGCTCTGGAGCAGTTCGCCCCCTCGTTGTAACCAGCCAGAAGCGCTCGGCGACTATTCCTGATGTTCCCACTATAGGAGAAGCTGGACTTCCCGCAGCCACTGCCAACGTCTGGTTTGGCCTGCTGGCACCCTCGGGAACTCCGGATCAGATTGTCCGGCGGCTGAATTCGGACATTGTCTCACTCATGAAAACCCCGGATGTCGTAGAAAGCTTTGAAAAGACCGGCGCTGAGGTAGCGACCAGCACCTCAGACGAGTTCGCACGCATGATCCGCTCCGACGTTGCCACTTGGGCCAAGGTCATCAAGCAGCGCGGCATCAAGGGCGAATAAAGGCTGGCCGTTCGATCCCGCCCTTCGCATACATTTCCAAAGACCCGTCCTCAGCACTCAGGCGCCGGAGGCTCGCAGTGCTTTCCAGTTTCTGGGAAGCCGGATTTCCCGGGCAGTCGGATAACCGCCATAGCCGTTGTGGGTAAAAATGTAAGCGCTGTTCCGCGCGACATCCCCCGTCACCGTCACCATAAAATCTTCTGGATTCCACACGATGGGTACCAGCCGGTCTGGATCGTCGGACTCGTAGAAGACCTTGGGCAGGTGTCCCAATCTCACCTCGTCCCGAAGATCCCAGATGCCCTTCTGAGTCCAGTCACGAAGAATGCGCTCGACGTACTGCGCCGGCATGCGCGCCTGCTCGAACAAGGCTCGTTTAAAGTCCTGCTTTGACCAGCCGGCCGCTGCCATGGTCCTGGCGAGTATGGGCGACAGCAGGATCAATGGCCGCAGCGAGCCCTGGGTGACCCCGACCGTAAACGTCAGGTGCCAGAAATGCTGCCTAGCGACGTATTCGGCAAGGTAGGGCATCATCTGCTCGGGCGTGCTGCCGCACACCGAGCCGATGTGATTGCCGCCAGCATAGCGCGCGATAGTAACGGTGTTGGTACCCGAGGGGAAGCCCATTTCGACGCTGTTGGATTCCCAGCCGATTTCGCTTACCACGTCCTCGTTCTCGGCCACCACCACCCGCCAGGTATTGCCGAAGCTACCCTTGTCGTTCTTGTGCAGCAGGAAGCCGGCGACATTGCGCAGGTACAGCCGCCAGAACCGGCCGATCGAAGTGTTGGCTCGGATGCCGTCGCGCATTACTCCCTGCGTGTAATTGAATCCAAGTTCCTTAATGATGGGCCCATTGATTGTGATTAGGGTGTCGCTACCGGGTGTATTGCCGCTGTGCTCGACACCGTAATAGGGATCAGCCATGGCTTCGATCAGGGCCACCAGCACCGGCATGTATTCGGGCCTGCACCCGGCCATGACACCGTTGATCGCAACGCTCCACACCGTCGCAGCGCGGTGATCGGGAAGGAGAATACCCAGCACCTCATCCGCAGAGCGGTCCGTATAGCGCAGAAAGGCCTCCACCCTTTCCTTCGTGGGGGGACGGAAAGGCAGGCCGTCGGAAAACTCGTTGTCGTAGAAGTACGCGTCGATGTCATCCAGGGTGCCCTTGAAGATAATGTCGCGCGCACCAGGTTCAGCATCCATGCTGCCTTGCTCGGGTGCATTGAGCAGACTGTCGATCACCCCGTCCAGCGTCACCTCCAAGGTGTTGCGCCTGAGCTCCTCAGCGCTCTGCACCCCCGGGTGGCCTGGAAACTTTGCTATCGGAAGCTTGGGCGTACCCTGGCCGGCCGCGGTCGCTGCCGCCAGGTTTAGAAAGCCTTCACCGATGATGGAGGACGACGGTATCCCCGCAGCCTCGCAAGCAGCGCTTGCCCGCAGCACGGCGGGCGTGCAACTGCCTCAACAACCTATCGCAGAAATGACGGCATCGACGCCTAATTCCCGGAAGCGATCAGGCAAAGAGGCAACCACCTGTTTATCTTCTGCCCCGTGGGTGCTACCGAATTCCCGCCAATTGATCAGGCGAATTCCCGGAAATCGCGCCTTGAGCCCCTCTTCTAGGTTCGCGTACATTTCGTCGCCACGAAACAGGTAATCCCAGAGCTGGGCAACAGTCTTTCCGTTAAGGGTATCTAAGCGCTTGGCAAGTGGCTTTAGCTGGGTCTGGCGCGGGCCGCGGGGCCATAAAACTTCATATTGCTGCTCGTCCATTTCCAGTCCTTTGTTATGCCTCAGATTTAACAAGTGAACTCCTAATTGCCGCTCCACTCTGGCTGTTTCGGCCAATTTGTCATGCGGTCGCTTTCACAGCCTACCCTTTGCTAATAATGAAGGATGCCCATGCTTGGGCCATGCCCGCCTACCTTATCTTTTCACCTCTTCCGCTATGATCGTCGCGGCAAGTGCAGCTTCACCCGCAGCGCTAATCAATTCTCCGCAATAGCCTGATCGTAGTGCGCCCACAGCAAATATTCCGGGGATGCTGGACTGACAGCCATTGTCCGTAATCACCTTGCCCTCTTCATCGCGACGAATGTTCGCCGGCAGCATCGAAGTATTGGGGAGGATGCCAATGAACGGGAATACACCTGAGCAGGCAAGTTCCCGCTGCTTCCCGTCAAGCGTACTTCGCAGTTGCACGCCACTGACCACATCTGTGCCGAGAACCGCCTCCACGATAGAATCCAAGACGAAGTGCAGGTTAGTCTTGCCTGTGGCCTTATCCATGAAGGCGCGTCTTGCCCTTGCCTTGGAGCGAACGATGACATAGACGGCTCTGCACAGTTCGGCTAACACCAGCGCTCCCTGCAGAGCGGCATCGCCGGCCCCGACAACAACCACGTCCTCATTCCTAAAAAAATCGCCGTCACAATGTGCGCACTGGGATACGCCTTTTCCTCGCAGCGCCTTTTCCCCCGGCACTTCAAGCGTTTTGAGCCTGCCTCCGGCAGCCGCCACGACGCATCTTGCCCGCACAACGCTGGGGTCTGCGCTCACACGGAAGATATGGTCTTCCATTTCCATTATGGTCGCCACAGATTCCGAAAAAAACTGCACGTTCTCACGGCGCAGTTTCCGGACAATGGCCGTTGCTAGCTCGACGCCCGAAGCCATCTCCACGCCCGGCCAGCTGTCCAACGCATTGACAGTAGCGACCTGGCCGCCAAAACTTGGTCGCTCTTCGAACAGTGCGACCGATAGACCGCGTTGCGATCCCTGCCAGGCAGCATTGAGCCCTGACATTCCGCCACCGATCACTACCATGTCCCATATGTCTCGTTGCCGGCGCAATGCCATGTTCAGTGTTGTCCTTTCTTGTCGAAACGAAGTGTCTTCCAAGACACCGGCAGCTTGATTTCCTTTGCCGTGGGATAACCAAGCAGCCCTTGATGGGCAAAAATATAGGCACTGTTGCGCCCCAAATCGCCAGTCACCATGACCATGTAGTCATCGGCGTCCCACACGATGGGAACAAGCCGCTCCGGATCATCGGACTCATGGTAGACCTGCGGCAGATAGCCCAACTTCGCCTGTCGGGCGAGATTCCAATTCGGCTTCTGCGTCCAGTCCCGCAGGATGCGCTCGAACTGCCAGGCGGGAAGGCGGGCATCTCTGTACAAGGCGTCCTTAAAATCCTGCTTCGACCAGCCTCCACTCGCTATGGTCTCGGCTAGGATAGGAGACAGCAATACCAGAGGGCGCAGGCTACCGGCGAAGTCCACGGTGAATCCCAGCTGCCAGGAATACTGTCTGAGCATGGCGTCAGACAGGTAAGGCATCATCTGCTCGGGCGTGCTGCCTGAAACCGAAGAGATGTGATTCCCCCCGGTATAACGGGCAACTGTGATCGTATTGGCGCCTTCGTTGAATCCCATCTCGACGCTGTTCGGTTTCCAGCCGATCTCTCGGACCACGTCCTCGTTTTCCGCGACGACTACTCGCCAAGTGTTGCCGAATGTCGCTTTGTCGTTCCGGTGCGGGAGAAAGCCGGCGATATTGCGCAGGTAAAGCCGCCAAAAGCGGCCGATGGAAGTATTGGCCTGGAACCCGTCACGCATCGCACCTTGGGTGAAATTGAAGCCCAACTCCTTGATGATGGGGCCGTTAAGCATTATGAGAGTATCGCTGCCGGGCGTGCTGCCGCTGTGTTCGACCCCAAAGTAGGGATCCGCCATGGCCTCGATCACAGCCACTAGGATGGGCATGTATTCCGGGCGGCAACCGGCCATTACCCCATTGACCGCAATGCTCCATATGGTCGCAGGCCGGTTGTCCGGTAGCAGAATACCGAGGCACTCTTCGGGACTGCGGTCAGTGAATTGCAGAAACGCCTTTATTCTCTCAAGCGTGGGCGGGATAACAGGCAATCCGTCCGACAATTCATTACGCAGAAAATATTCCTGGATCTCGTCGAGACTGCCCGTGTAAATAACATCGTGCCCTGTCGACTCTTCCTCCGCTACTGAATCGGCTGGCAGGGAAAGGAGATTCTCGACGACTTTCGGCAGGGTCGTTTCAAGCACGTTGCGCCTGAGCTCTTCCTTGCTTTGCACTCCGGGATGGCCGGGCATCACTGCTACAGGCAGGTTGGGCATACCTTGCCCCACAGCCGTAGCCGAAGCCAGACCAAGGAAACCGTCGCAAACGATGGATGAGGAGGGGACGCCTGCGGCCTCACACATCGCGCTGGCCCGCATCACGGCGGGCGTGCAGCTTCCTCAACAACCCATGCACGATATGACCGCATCCACTCCCAATTCACTGAAGCGCTGCGGCAACGATGCCACGAGCTCATGTCCCTCCGGACCATGGGTGTTGCCGAATTGCCGCCAGCTTACAAAGCGGATCTCCGGATACTTTTCCTTTAGGCCTTCCTCGAGTAGCTCGAATACTTCGTCACCACGAAACCTGAAATCCCAGAGCTGCGCGATTGTCTTGCCGTTGAGCGACTCCGGACGCGCCGCAAGCTGCTTGAGCGTCACTTGGCGTTGTGTGCGCGGTGAATACACGGCGAATTGTTCCGGCTTTGAATCTGTCATGACCTATCTCCGATACGACGTTGATGCAGGTAGTCTGGATTAGCTGCAGAGCGCCAGGTCCGAGAAGAACTCAGCCATCATTGATCCAGCTCGATTCCGGTTTCTTGGATAAGTTTTTTCCAGCGTGCTGTTTCGGAGATGATGATCTGCCTGAACTGCGCCGGCGTATTACCCACCATGACCGCTCCATCTGCTTCGAGTGCGGCGACGACGTCGGGCGAGCGCGCCACTCTGACGAATCCTTCGTTCAGCTTGTTCACCACTGGGGCAGGAGTAGCGGCGGGCGCTGAATAGCCCTGCCACACCACGCTGTCGAAGCCGGGGATTCCCTGCTCGGCGATAGTCGGAACTTCCGGCAGCAGCTTGGAGCGGTTTTCGTTGGTTACTGCCAGCGCACGCAACTTGCCGGCATTGATCAGAGGCAATACCGCAAGACCCGATGCAGTCGCCGTAATGCGACCAGAGATCAGGTCTGGAAGAAGGGCTCCGGTGCCTTTGTAGTGAACAAATGTGGCCTTCGTGCCAGTGGCACTGTGCATCCAGGCTCCCGTAAGGTGGACGATGTCGCCCGAGCCTGAGGTGCCATAGTTGACCTTCCCCGGATTGGCCCGAGCATAAGCAATGTATTCTTGGAAGGTCTTGGCCGGAAAGGATGGCGGCACGATGAGAACCGAGATGCGTCTACTCATCTGGGTAATGGGAGCAAAGTCCTTGATGGTGTCGAAGGGCAGATCCTTATAAAGCGACGGAAAGATTGCCATTCCGGATGGCACTGCAAGCAGGGTATATCCATCAGGCGCCGACTTGGCGACATAGGCTGTTGCAATAGTGGTACCGCCACCGGGCTTGAGGTCAAGAACGAAGGGCTGATTGTAAAAGCCGGTCAACTTCCCCGCGTAAATACGTGCCTCCTTCTCGGCAGCTCCGCCCGGGGCATATGGAACCACCAATGTAACCACTTTCGAGGGAAAGGTGTCGGCCGCCGTCTGTGCGACAATCTGAAAAGATATGCCACACAGTGCCGTCGTCAGGCAAGACATCAGTATTGCTCGCTGCATCGTTTCTCTCCTTGATCCGCCCGGTCGGCATGCCGCCGCGCTGTTTATTGAACTGAAAAAGCCAGGTCGGACTTTCCCGGTTCACTCTTCTAGCTTGATTCCATTATCCTGTATGAGCTTGCGCCAGCGAACCGTTTCGTCCTCGATAATCTTTCTGAACTGCGCTGGCGTGCTGCCTACCATGACGCTGCCCTCCGCCTCCAGCGGCCCAACTACTTCCGGTGCTTTCGCGACTTTCGAGAAACCTTCGCTGAGCTTACTGATGATTGCGGAAGACGTGCCGCTGGGAGCCGCAAAGCCCTGCCATAAAGCGGCATTGAAACCAACGATACCCTGCTCTGCGATTGTCGGCATACCGGGCACGAGGGGGGAGCGGCTGTCATTGGTAATTCCCAGCAAGCGCAACTTCCCGGCCTGAACCAGCGGCACAGCGGAAAGAAGGCTAAGCACTGCAACATCTATGCGGCCAGACAGCAGGTCGATATTGCGAGGCGACGATCCCTTGTAATGCACGAAAGTTACCGGAGTATTGGTTGCGCTATGCATCCATGCGCCCGCCAAATGAATAACATCACCGGCCCCGGAGGTCCCGAAGTTGACTTTGTGGGGGTTGGCTTTTGCATAGGCAATATATTCAGAGAAATTTTTTACTGGGAATGAGGGATACACCACCAGTCCCATGTGCTTAAGCGTCATCAACGATATAGGCGCAAAGTCACGCAAGGTATCGAAGCTCAGGTCAGTATAAAAAGCCGGAAAGATCGTGAATCCAGAGGGAACGGCGAGCAACGTATAGCCGTCTGGAATCGCCCGGGCGACGAAGGCTGTGCCCACCGTCGTTCCTGCCCCGGGCTTGAAGTCAACCACGAAAGGCTGTCCCATCAGGCTGCTCATCTTGGTCGACTCAAGACGTGCTTCATTTCCCGCAGCGCCGCCGGGAACGTAGGGAACGATCACCAGCACCGGCTTGGTTGGATAGGCACCGGCCGCGCCCTGGGCGAATGAGGCACTGGTTGCAAACGCCGCGAATATCATCACGATGCTTCTGATCACTTGCCGCACGAATATTCCTGTGTAAAAAAGTAGATGATCAGATTGAGGCGACAGACGTGCGCTGCCCTCATGACACCTGCACAGCCTAAGCAATGCAATCTGACACAGGTAATACTTTTTGTTGATGCCTGTATCAATACTAATTATAGGAACTCGTTCTGGCGACTCAGACGGCTCACCGTTAGCAAAAAGTAATGGTAGAACAAATCAACTCTGGAAAATTTTTGCGGGTAGTAAGACAGCTTCCGGTTCTCAAGAGAGGCCTCCACAAAAGCTCGGCACAGGACAAGTTGGCTTGAACAAATGCATCCGAGCAGTTGCATAAATGCGTGTGAATACAATCACCTTTCAGCACTGCTCGTGTAAAAAACGTAACTTCGTTCAAACGACCTAACCTCGTTGCGTGTCTTCTCGATGCCCAAGCGCATTCCGTGGCCTACGATGTGGCTACGGATGCTTCCCGGCGAGGTGGCGCGTGATCGTTGGCTGACGAAGGAAGAGGCAGACAGGTTGCTTGCGGTCTGCCCGCCTCACCTGGCCGTGATGGTCCGCTACGCCCTGGCTACAGGTTGCCGAGCCCGAGAGGTGGCAAGCTTGGAATGGAACCGGGTCGATCTCGAAAGAGGAACGGCTTGGCTAGACCATACCAAGAATGGAACGCCGCGAGGCGTACCGCTCAATAGCGATGCAGTCGAAGTGCTAAGGGGTGTGGTTGGGCAGGAACATACTTAACAGGGAAATTATCTTTTGGCATTAGGGAATCTTATTAAAGGCGCAGTGAAGAAGATGTGTTCTTCTCTATAGCCCGTAGATCTCATTCCTCAATCTTTATGCCAGTCTCCTTCACTAGCTTCTGCCAGATACGCATCTCGGTAAGCACGATTTCGCGGAATTCCTCGGAAGTATTTCCAATCATTACACTACCTTCTGCATCCTGCGAAGCAATAATGTCTTCCGAGCGTGCTACCTTGGCGAAGCCCTCGCTCAACCGATTGACGATTGGGGCCGGCGTAGCGCTCGGGGCAGCGAAGCCCATCCATGCGGAATAGTTGTAGCCTGGCACGCCCTGCTCAGAAATAGGGCGAAGCTCCGGCAGATGCTTAGACAGGCGATTATTGCCCAGCGCCAGTACCCTAACCTTGCCAGCCCTCACCAGCGGTAGCGCAGATATCGCCGTAGTGGGCAGCGCGTCCACGCGCCCAGCCACCACGTCCAGAACAGCTTGGGAAGCTCCCTTGTAATGCACGAAGGTCACCTGTGTATTACTCGCCTGATGCAGCCAAGCACCCGCCAAATGCTGGATGCCACCAGCGCCGGCCGTGGCAAGGTTAATTTTGCCGGGATTGTTCCTAGCGTAAGCGAGATACTCCGGGAAAGTGCGCGCAGGAAATTCGTTTCGTACCATGAGCACAGTGGTCCGCTGGCTCATCTGCGACACGTAAGCAAAATCTCGGGTGATGTCGAACGGCAGATTGCTGTAGAAGGCCGGAAAGACCGGAAAGCTGCCGGATATGGCAATCAACGTGCAGCCATCACCGGGGGCCCGCGCCGCAAAAGTAGTACCAATAGTGGTACCTGCGCCAGGTTTGAAGTCCATCACGTATTGCTGGTTGGTGAAGGTGGTGAGTTTGTTCAAATAGACTCGGCCCTCGCGATCCAGCGGCCCTCCAGCGGTGGACGGAATGATGACCGTCACGGGCCTACCACCGCAGACCGCCAGCGATTGAGCCACCGCGGAACCCGCCCCCAGCCACGTAACCGTACCGAGCGCCGCGCATGCGATTCGCACCCTCCATTCGGAAATTTTGATCATTTCGGCTCTCTCCCATGTGATGTATACCGCTCAACCCATTGTTCCTTGCCATGAATCTTCTTAGTGGTACGGCATTGCCTGCTCGGTCAATTTCATACCATTTTGGCGAACGATCTACTTCCACAAGATGGATTGACAAGCAATACTGTAGTCCGCTTGCTCATCAGCGAAATCGGGGCAAGATCCCATAACATGTCGAAGGACAAATCCTGGAACAGCGCGGGGAAAATCGTACCCACCCTTCATGGTGACTATTGTTTAAACATCGGGCTTGCCCGAGCCACGTATCCTGCTCCAATGGTCGTGCCAGTGCCGGGTTTGTAATCTAGGATGAACGGATGACCCAGGAAGCCCAACAGTTTGGTGGTGCGAAGTCGTGCCTCAAAATCAACCGGCCCTCCAAGCGTGGTGGACACGATAACTGTCACCGGTCTTGTCGGATAATTGGCGGCGGCTTGCGACAACACGAGCAATAGATTCAGTGGAGTACTAAAGCGCATGCTTTCCTCAGCTACCGGGCGGGCTATCGGCTCGACCGGGTGATGACACACCTATTCACTAAATCAGGTCATCGTGCCGACGCAAGGCGCGATCTCCAGTTTCATTTCGGTCATCTCAACAACCTCATCGACGTTAAAGCCCGGTGCGATTTCCTCGAGCACGAAATTGCTCCCGCTCCAGCGCAGTAGCGCCAAATCGGTTACCACCCAGTTGACACATTTGGATGCGGTCAGGGGTAGGCTGCAGTTGTGCAGTAGTTTCGCGTTGCCCTTGCTATCCTGGTGTTCCATAACCACAATGACTTCAGGGCCTGCAGCCACCAAATCCATAGCACCACCAATTCCACCCAGCCCTGAAATCACGGGATTGACCGTGCTCCAATTGGCAAGATTCGCATGCTCATCCACCTGATAGGCTCCTAGCACCACCGCATCCAGGTGCCCTCCTCTTGCCATTTCAAATGAAGTGACACTATCGAAGAACGACGCACCAGGATTGAGAGTGACGTATTGCGAGCCTGCGCTGTATACGTGGGGGTTAATACTCTTGCCAGTAGCGGCGCCACCGTAACCCAGCAGGCCGTTCTCTGAATGCAGCATTACGTCGCGCCCCTTGAGGTAATTGCACACATGCAACGGTATGCCTGTCCCCAAGTTCACGTAACTGCCTTCTCTGATAAGCCGTGCCGCACACCGCGCAATGTCATCTCGGGAGATACCAAGTTTTCCGTTATAGGACCTCGACGAATTCCACTCGCGTCTCGACCCCTTGGGCGTTTCTTTGGGTACCTCCATGGGGAAAGTCCCCCTGATGACGCGCGAGATGAAGATTCCTGGAAGGTCAATACTCTCGGGGGGCAGCTGGCCCACTTCCAAGATTTCATCCACCTCTACGATGGATACCTTTGCCGCCTTGGCGAAGGAAACATTGAAATTTTGCGTGCTACCGCGAAACTGCACGTTGCCGGCAGCATCTGCCCGCCAAGCACGAAGTAGCGCAAAATCAGCGTGAATCGCCTGCTCAAGCACATAGGGCTTGCCGTCGAAGTAGCGAACCTCCTTGCCAGCTGCCAGGGCAGTAGCCGCCCCCGTCGGTGAATAGAATGCCGGAATACCCGCCCCGCCAGCACGGCATCTTTCGGCAAGTATCCCTTGCGGTACCACTTCTCCAACCGCCTTGCCAGCCAGGATGAGATCCTCGGATGCTGTCTTACGTCCCACTCGACTTGTAAAGGAAGCAAGGATTTTTTTGACCTGCCCGTTCTCGATCAAGGTCTGTGGGTTCACATTTCCGGGATCGCCCACACTGGTGGACACGATAGTCAGCTCCCGACAACCTTGTCTGCGCACAGCGGTGATCAGGTCTCTTGGCCAGCAGTGCGTAGGCCCAAATCCGGCTATTGCAAGCGTTGCGCAATTAGGTATATCGGCTACCGCTGCATCTGAAGAAGCGAATATTTTGTTCACTAGCCCCTCTTTTCAGGTCGAACGTCGTGATCTTTACGCTATCTACAATCAATATTTTTGACGTACTTAATCTGGCCGAATTCGCTCTTGTCCTAATTTGCACCCTGGTTGAATGTGCAAGTCAACTTCGACTGCTAACGGTGCAGAAGATCTCAATTCTGTGTACCTGACCGCAGCGCGGCCCAGTTCCCGGGCAACCGAATTTCCCTGGCAGTCGGATATCCCAGATTACCCTGATGAGCAAATACATAGGCGCTGTTGCGGCCGAGGTCTCCGGTGACCACGATCATGAAATCGTCCGCTTCCCATACGATGGGGACAAGGCGATTGGGATCGTCGGATTCGTTGAATACCTTAGGCAGGCGGCCCATTTTCGCGCTGGTCGTGAAATCCCAGCCGGCTTTCTGGTTCCAGTCACGCAATACCCGCTCGAATTCCCAAGCCGGGATTCGTGCCTGTTCGAAAAGCGCGCACTTGAAATCCTTTTTAGTCCATCCGGCTGCCGCGATGGTCTCGGCAAGAATAGGGGACAGGAAAACAAGCGGACGAAGCGAGCCCGCGGACTCTCCCACGGTGAACAGTAGTTGCCAGTTGTATTGCCTCACCATCGCGTCGGCAAGGTAAGGCATCATTTCCTCCGGCCTGCTGCCGGTGACCGAGCCAATATGGTTCCCGCCCGTATAACGGGCGATGGTCACAGCATTGGTGCCGTCTCTGAATCCCATCTCGACTGCGTTCGTTTCCCAGCCGATCTTGCGCACCACGTCTTCATTTTCCGCCACGACCACCCGCCAGGTGCCGCCATAGGTGGCCTTGTCATTCTTGTGGGGCAGAAAGCCTGCAATATTGCGCATGTACAGGCGCCAGAAGCGACCTATGGAAGTGTTGGGCTGGAAGCCGTCGCGCATCGCGCCCTGCGTGTAATTGAAGTCGAGCTCCTTTATCAGTGGGCCGTTGATAGTAATGAGCGTTTCCGCGCCTGGCGTGCTGCCGCTGTGCTCGATGCCGTAGTAAGGATCCACCATCGCCTCGATCAGGGCCACCAGAACCGGCATATATTCAGGGCGGCAGCCTGCCATGACGCCGTTGACCGCGATGCTCCATATCGTGGCGGCCCGGCTGTCCGGAAGGACGATACCCAGTACTTCATCTGCAGCGCGATCGGTGTAGGCGAGAAACTCGTTTATCCGTTCCAGGGTTGGCGGGCGGATGGGCAAGCCATCGGAATACTCATGGCGAATGAAGTATTCATCGATTTCGTCGAGGCTTCCTCTCAGTACGATGTCGCGCGCCCCATGCTCCGCTTCCATGCTGGCCTCCCCATCGGGCACGAGCAGGTTGTGAATGACACGATCCAGGGTGACCTCGAGAATGTTCTTCCGCAGGGTTTGCCTGCTTTGCACGGCCGTATGGCCAGGCACCATGGCTACCGGAAGGTTAGGCATGCCCTGTCCAACAGATGCCGCGGCGGCAAGCCCGAGGAATCCTTCGCAGACGAGAGTCGAGGAAGGGATGCCGGCCGCTTCGCACACTGCGCTGGCCCGCAACACGGCGGGCGTGCAACTGCCTCAACAGCCCATCCCGGAAATGACGGCGTCTACCCCCAGTTCCTTGAAGCGTCCAGGCAGTGCTGCCACGACCTCGCGTTCCCCAGCGCCGTGCGTGCAGCCGAACTCCTTCCAGTTGATGAAACGAACGTCCGGAAAGCGCTTTCTCAATCCTTCCTCAAGCAGCACAAAGACTTCGTCGCCGCGATAGACAAAGTCCCAGAGCTGGGCGACGGTTTTCCCGCTCAGCGTATCCGGTCTCTTGGCGAGCGGCTTCAACTGTGTTTGCCGTGGCGAACGCGGCCAATACACCTCATATTGTTCTTTTTCAGATTTAGCCATGTGTCATTCCTGATTAAAATCAGTTCGACAATACCAACCATCGGCTGTCTACTCTTCCAGCTTAATGCCCGTGTCGTTAACCAGCTTTCGCCAACGAACGGTTTCCATCGTAATCAACTGCCTGAGTTGTTCTGGCGTGCTGCCCACTGCAAGTCCCCCTTCAGATGCAAGCTTCGCTACGACGTCAGGCAATTTCGCAACCCTGGAAAAGCCGTCGCTCAGCTTCCTCACAATCGCTTCCGGGGTCGCACCAGGAGCGACATATCCGGTCCATCCCGAGTAGTCATAGTCTGCAAGGCCTTGTTCGGCGATAGTGGCGAGTCCCGGCAGCAAATCAGAACGCTTGTCTCCCATCAGTGCCAACGCGCGCACCTTGCCAGCCTTGACCAATGGAAGTGCCGCAAGGAGGACGGCCGTGCCGACATCCGCGCGTCCCGCGGCCAGATCGAGCATCAGTGGAGCAATGCCCTTGTAGGGGACGAAAGTCGCCTGGGTATTCGTGGCGCTATGCAGCCAGGCTCCCGCAAGATGGCTGACTCCACCCACCCCAGTCGTCGCGAAATTGATCTTCCCTGGATTGGCTTTCGCAAACGTCACATATTCCTTGAACGACCTGGCGGGAAAGGAAGGGGATGCCACCAACACATAAGTTTGTCTGCTCATGAGCGACACTGCAGCGAAATCTCTTGTTGTATCGAAGGGCAGGTCCTTGTAAAGCGCCGGGATGACGGTAAAGCTCCCGGTGATTTCCAGCAGTGTATAGCCGTCGGGTTTTGATTTGGCCACGAAGGCAGTGCCCAGAGTCGTGCCGGCGCCGGGCTTGTAATCGACCAGGAAGGCTAGCTTGAATAACGCCTGAAGATTCGCGGCATAAAGGCGCGCCTCTGCATCCGCAGAACCGCCAGGTGCGAAAGACACGATAATGGTCGTCGGTTTTGACGGGTAAGTCTCGGCAGTTTCCTGCGAAGAGGCAAAGGCGGGAATCAGCGACGCCAGGGCGAGTGCAACCGTCAGTACCCGCTTCGCGGGAATCACGTCGCCTGAAGGGCAGTTGACCCGGCGCATCACACCATTACTCATCAACTTTGATACCGGTGTCCTGCACGACCTTCTTCCACTGCGCAGTCTCCGTCAGGATGACCTTTTGCAGTTCTGCCGGTGTACTACCGACCACCTCGCCTCCGTCGGCTTCAATTTTTGCCGCGATTTCAGGAGATCTTGCGACCTTCATGAATCCTTCGCTCAGCCGGTTCAGAATCGGTGTAGGCGTCGCAACCGGTGCTAGGAACCCCAGCCAGTTGGTGAAGTTGAATCCTGGGACGCCTTGTTCGGCGACCGTGGGAATTTCCGGCAGAAGCTTTGAACGCCTGTCGCCGGTGACGGCAATTGCGCGCAACTTGCCCGATTTCAACAGCGTTACAACAGCCGGAATGACCGCCGGTGTCACATCTACTCTTCCCGCCACCATTTCCAGCAGCATTGGGCCGGTACCCTTGTAAGGGATGAAGGTCACCTGGGTATTAGTGACACTGTGCATCCAGGCACCCACCAGATGCGAGGTTCCGCCGGAGCCTGTGGTTCCGAAGTTGATCTTCCCGGGATTGGTTCGCGCAAAGGCCAGATACTCCGCAAAGTTCCTGGCTGGGAACGATGCTCCCACGACAATGACCGTGGGACGCCTGCTCATCAGAGATATCGGCGCGAAATCCTTGATGGTGTCGAAAGGCAGGTCCTTGTAGAGGGCGGGCATGGAGGTGAAGGTTCCGGTACCGACCAGCAAAGTGTGGCCATCCGGAGCGGATTTGGCGACATAAGCTGTGCCAATTGAAGTGCCGGCACCGGGCTTGAAATCCACAATAAAGGGCTGTCCGGTGAGTTCACTGATCTTCGGAAGATACAGTCGGGCTTCCGCATCGTTGGGCCCCCCGGCCGCTATGGCAACGATGACCACCACCGGCCTGGTGCTGGTTGCAGATCCTTGTGCCATGGACGAACCTGCAAGCGACAAAGCCAGTATTCCGGACAACAACAGAACGCAATAACGATGCATGTCCATAATCGCCTTTTTGAATTGATCTCGAACGATGACCACGCATGAAGCCTGAATGCCGCCATGGAAGAAAACGGACTCAGATCACATCAGAGTAGGCTTATCGGACCGCCATTGAAAATACCTTTTTGCAATGGGGCCATCACGGCTAATGATGACGATTGAGCGTGACGCTGTTGATTCACGTTGAAAGCTGAGCCATTTAGGCGGTAATTCACGCTGAAAACAGGGCCACGTTCTGCACCTACCCTTCACCCAGTCTGGCGGAGCCTTGTTGTTCCATCTGCTGCCCAGGCTCTACGAGTGAACGAGTGTTGTGATCACCACCAACCTGAACTTCGCGGAATGGGCTGGAATGTTTGGTGATGCCAAGATGACCACGGCATTGCTGGACCGCCTCACTCATCACTGCCACATCGTCGAGACCGGCAACGACAGCTGGAGGTTCC
>CAIYPG010000089.1 GCA_903928055.1 uncultured beta proteobacterium
CCCTCTCCGCCAGTCAAGTACTTTAAGTGGTTGTTTTAGCTTAAAGCCTCTTGGCTGACTTGGCAGCTACCCATACTGCTACCCATATTCCGTACTCGTTAGACCCTACCCGGCCAGCCCATGCACCTGCTTAATGCGGGTTGTCCGGGGGCATTGGGCGGCAGGCACACCCTGCCAGCAAGGGAACCCGACGAAGGGGGGCATATCCCCACCCAAAAAGCCTAAAGGGCGATTGGACCGAGGCAATCGTGCGCCGTCCACTTTCGTACCCCATGCTATCGACCGGGGGGGGCGAGGGTAAAACGTGTTTGACCAGTTCCTGGACCGGCTTGGGCATGTTACGGCCGCTTTCATAGCGCGAACCGCCGCTTTGCGTGACACCGATCTTGGTCCAGAACTGCTGCTGGTTCATGCCAAGGCGGCGGCGGATTTCCCGGGGATTGCTGAGGAATTCTAGGAATTTCATGGCTTGTCGACCTCGATTGGTTGGCGTGACACCTATGCCAATCGCATGGACCATGCCATGTGAATTATTACCGCTGGCCAAAAGCGGGAGGGGTCTGGCGGCAGGCGAAACCTGGGCTTAATCTTTTAAAGAAAATACGATAAAATTCAAGGCTTTTGCGGAGCTTTGCAGTGGCCCTGATAGTTCACAAGTACGGCGGCACGTCGATGGGCAGCCCGGAGCGAATCAAGAATGTTGCGCGCCGGGTGGCCAAGTGGAAGTCGGCAGGTCATCAGTTAGTTGTCGTAGTTTCGGCAATGAGTGGTGAAACCAACAGGCTGCTGGACCTTGCCAAGTCGATCTCCTCCAGTCCCAATCCCAGGGAGCTGGACGTCATCGCATCGACCGGAGAGCAGGTCGCCATGGGACTCCTGGCCATGGCGATATCGGAACTCGGCCTGAAGGCACGCAGCTATACCGGCGCTCAGGTCCGCATCCTGACCGACAACGCCTACAACAAGGCGCGCATCCAGAGCATCGACGAGAGCCGGATCCGTTCGGACCTTGACGAGGGAATGGTCGTGGTGGTGGCAGGATTCCAGGGCGTTGATGAGCGGGGCAACATCACCACGCTTGGACGCGGCGGTTCCGATACGTCAGCGGTGGCGCTCGCTGCGGCACTCAAGGCTGACGAGTGTCTTATCTATACGGATGTGGATGGCGTCTACACTACCGACCCGCGTGTCGTTCCGGAGGCCCGCAGGCTGCATGCGGTCACGTTCGAGGAAATGCTGGAGATGGCCAGTCTCGGCTCCAAGGTCCTGCAGATCCGGTCAGTCGAGTTTGCCGGAAAATACAAGGTGCCTCTGCGGGTGTTGTCCAGCCTGACCGATCCGCTCATGTCTCTCGAAGAAGAGGCGAAGTCCGGCACATTGATCACCTTTGAGGAAGACAGCAAGATGGAACAGGCAATCATTTCCGGTATCGCGTTCAACCGCGACGAGGCCAAGATCACGGTCATGGGCGTGCCCGACCGCCCCGGCATCGCCTACACCATACTGGGTCCGATCGGCGACGCGAACATCGACGTCGACATGATCATCCAGAACGCCAGCGTCGATGGCATGACGGACTTTTCCTTCAC
Source organism: uncultured beta proteobacterium (assembly GCA_903928055.1). Taxonomy (GTDB): domain Bacteria; phylum Pseudomonadota; class Gammaproteobacteria; order Burkholderiales; family SG8-39; genus CAIYPG01. Next base: position 1,590 of record CAIYPG010000089.1, read on the forward strand.
GGTCCACCGCAATGAGTATCAGCAGGCGCTGGATGTGCTGAACAACCAGGTCAAGGCCCACATCAAGGCCACGGACATCCGCGGTGACAACCGCATCTGCAAGGTGTCACTCGTCGGTGTAGGCATGCGCACTCACGCGGGCATCGCTTCCAAGATGTTCCGCACCCTGTCGGAGGAGGGCATCAACATCCTCATGATCTCGACCTCCGAGATCAAGATCTCGGTGGTGATCGACGAGAAATACATGGAACTTGCGGTGCGCACGCTGCACAAGGCCTTTGACCTCGACCAGCCCGTGTAACGGCGGGGCGAGTCGAAACGCCAGCCTTCCTGATTCGGTTATCCGCACGTGACCCAACCACAGCCCGGCAACCCGCTACACGGTATCAAGCTGGAGCAAATGCTGGTCGTGTTGGTGGAAGGCATGGGCTGGGAAGCCATGGCGGGTGCCATCCCGATCCGTTGCTTCACGAATGACGCCAGCATTGCTTCAAGCCTGAAATTTTTGCGGCGGACACCCTGGGCGCGGGCCAGGGTCGAAAATCTATACCTTCAGCACAAGCGGCCCTGATCCGGCGGATATTTCGATTGGCAGAAGCCGCAGGCGCAAAAGCCGTGAAGACCGGTATTACGGCAATGCGCACTCAAGGGGATTTCTGGCGGGAGAGAGGCATTCAAATAATGCCCGGAAACGCGCTCCAGAAGCCAATCTACAAGATTCGATCTTCCGGAATGCCCCCAAAAATGCCCCCAGGTGAGGGGCGGTGCTGCGGGTTGCGCAGGTCGCCAGTGACCACCGGGCCTAACGACTGACCACCCTGTAAAAATATTTTTCACTGATCCGCTTTCGCGGTGCCGCCGCCCGCAATGGCCGGATACACGGAAGGACCCGAAGGCACCCCCTCCCTGAAACTCCCGCTTCAAAAAATTTGGCGAGGCATACGGTCTAGACCGGAAGCCTTGCGGGGAATGGATACCCCCACCCCCCATCCAATCTGCGGGTATGCGGATAGCGGGGGCCAACCGGTCCCAGGATGAAAAGGTGTAGAGAATTGGCATACCCCCGCCTTCGGGGTCAGGGCTGACGCATGCATGCCAAGTGAGCATTCGGAGTGCCCGGTTAACCTCTGTCCCTGATTGGCTGACTGAGGGCGAATGGGGGTGTTTTTACGCGTATGTCAAAAAACACCAGGAAGGACCCGCAAAGCTGGGCTTCACCATTGATAGCTGTGGACACTGAGGACAGCACGCGGACCGTCTCGGAAGCCAGCATGGTTGCTGGCTTTACGTGTCCACAGCCGACGTGAGGACAGCCATTGCTTGACTGAGGACAGCCCGGACAGGCTTTGCTCTGGAATTCGTGCCATCCATTTGCAGCGCGAAAGGAATGCCCCCGCGCCGGGCGGTCAGTCCTCGGGACTCGAATCAAAAATCGTGGACTTGATCCGATAGCAGGTAGTCAGCCCAAGGCCGGGCAGGCGCGCCCGGCAATCGAAGGGGCGGCCCTTGTCGGGTACGAGGTCGCCACGGTCCCGCAGGATGCGCAGCACGGCCTTGGGGTCGAATCCTGCGCACACTTCTGCCCGGAAAGTTTCCGTAAGCACGTAGAACGTCCAACCTTCCACATTGCCAGTGGCATCGGCAGTCGCCTTGCGAAAGCCGGCGCGCTGCAATGTCTTGGGGGCATGGTCGTCTGCGGCGCGATCCCAGGACGTAAAGCGGCCTTCGCCGTGTGACTCGAAAAACTGCCTCACCTGCCGAATCATCTGCGCATCCTCGGCATTGCCGATGCCACCGCGTGAAGCCAGCCAGGCATTGAAGCAGGCGAGGGCGGCGCGTTCGGCTTCGCCCTCGGGCCATCCCGTCATGCCGGCTTGAGTGGCAAGCTCCCCCGCTGTGGCAGCAACTGCGAATCGCCGGCCAACGCGCTGCACCTGTCCGGAAGCCGCTTCAGGTATCCACTTTTCAGCCAGGCGATCAACGCCGCCCCGCATGCTCTCCCTCAATGTATCCGTATGGCTCACGGCCCATTCCAGGAATGCTCTGCCGGCGGTGCCGTGCTGTGCCTCCGTGGCCTTGGTCAGGTGTTGCGCCAGGGCGGCACCATGTTCGTATCCGTTCAAGTCTTCAAAGATGCCAAGACCTGCGCCAGCATCGGCAGGCACGTCCGCCATGCGCAGTTCCTGCCCGGCCCGTGCGCGCTTGCCGCCTTCGGCCATGTGCGCAGCCAGGCCGATTTCGCCCGCGCTTAGAAAAAGCAGCCGCCATGTCAGGCGAGGGCGCGCCTGCCCGGTGCGGGTGCTGCGGGCCTTCGATGTTTCATTGGCGAGCATGTAGGCGCATTCGCCGGCAGTTCTGGAGTCCACCTGCGCCAGCTCATCAAGAATGAGCAGCCCATCGCAATGCTGGGCTGCAATCGCCTCCAGGGCGTTGTCCGTGGCACGCCAGCGCTGCATGTATCCGTGCCCGCCATATACTGATGCCGCCACCCGCAGGGCAGTTGTCTTGCCGCCGCTGGAATCTCCGCGCAGGTGAAAACCTCCGCTCTCAATCCCTGCCGGGCGAAGCATCGGCCCCGCAAAGGCGCAGGACACGGTAAAGGCCAGGCGGGAATTACCAATGCAAAGCCGGGCTACCTGTTCGCGCCATTGCTCCACGGTGCCACGCTGGCGAAACGTGTTCTCCACGGTGCCATCCGTTTGAAAAACAATCCGCTCCCCATCATCCCCCAAGGTTTCACGCGGAAGCACGAAGGCACGGCCATGCCAGCCGATGCGATCCGTGCAGCGTGCGTGCTCTTCAGGCTGGCGTGTCTGAATATAGTGCGACAGCAGCCCGCGTGCCCGGCTTCCTGCCGCGATCAGCAGGCCCTGCGCCATCAGGATGGCGCGAAACTCTGTGCCATCCCCGGCAAGCATTCGCGCCGGCATTGCCCATTGCCTAGCTTTGCCCATGGGGTCGCTAAATTCCAGCAGGAAGCCCCAGCCTTGCCCGTCGCCATCGCGCGTCCGGGCGGGCACCTCCAGGCGACTGCAAATCCATAGCGGTGCCTTGGCGCGGCCTTCGTTATCGTGTTCGGTGAACCATACGCCATCTGCATTCACTGAAAAGCGATCCAGCAGCACCATGCGTGCCGGGCTTGCGGAGTTGGGCGTGCGCTCAGCCACTGCCAGTCGTGTCTGCATCGCCGCTGCAATCGCAGATTCGATGCATGCCTTTACAGCCTCCAGCCCGGCATGCGCGGCCATGTCGTTGAAGTCGCTGCCGCCCTCGGGCAAATCTTCGGGCCATACCACGGCACCGCCTACGGCCTTTGCGGCGGCTGTTGCGCTTTCCCTGCCGGGGTTGCGTCCGATCCTTGCCTCCGTTTCCCGGTCGTTATCGGCGCAGATCAGAATGAAGGTATCAGGGTGCGCCTTGCGTATCGCGCGGGCCACATGCGCCAGGTTGCCGGCATCGAATGCAACCGCAATGGGTATGCCCGTTGCATGGTGTGCGGTGGCGGCGGTGGCATACCCTTCAGCGAGCAGCAGCGCGGGCGCATTCTTTGGCTCTCCGCACCAATGCCACAAGCCGGTTTTTCGTCCGCCCTTCAAAAAGAGTTTGTCGGTGCCATTCTCGGACTTTGCGGGCGCGATGCGCTGCACGTTCCACAGCTTGCCCGAAGCATCGCGCATGGGGACCAACAGCCAGCCCTTGCGGGTATAGCGCACGCCATAGCCTTGCACATCCTTGCGCGCCAGGTAGCGGCTTTCGCCGGTCTCGCTGGCCTCTGCCCACATTTGCGCGGCTTCAGTCGCTGTCGCGTTCTGTGCAGCTTCGCGTTCGCTGCGTTCGCACTGGTCGCGTTCGGCGGTGCTGCGCGGTTGTGCAAACGTCTGCATCGTTGCCGGTGCGGCTGTGCTCCAGCGAAAGCCGTGCGTCTTGGCTATGTGCATCAGCGTGCCGATCTTTACGCGCCCGCCGGCTTTCACGCTGCGCCAGGTTTCGCGGACAGCCTTGGCCTTGTAGGCGTCGCTGCGCTTGCTCCAGGCATCGAACAAATCGAAACCCTCTTCGCCAAACTCGGACTTGAGGGCCATTGCGATGCGCGCCCATTCCGGGCGGGGCAGGTCAGCCGGAATGCAATCCAGGGCGGCGCGGACTGTTTCGCCGGTCAGCGGCGGGGTCTGGCGCTTGGTCATGCACGCGGGGCAGGGCTAGCGCTGTGCAGACGGATGCGCTCTGCAATCCATGCCTCAATGCGTGACAGAGGCCAGGCTGCCGCACGTGGTCCGAGTTTGACGCAAACCGGGAAGGTGCCGGCCTTCATGCCGGCATAGATGGCGGATTTTTTCAGGCCGGTGCGGGCCTCCACGTCGGGAAGGCGGAGAAGGCGTCTTTAAAGTATCCATCCAAGGCCGTCCAATAAAGTCCAAAGTTTGACGACTAACCCATTGGAGCATAAATACTTTTTCAATGGGTAAGTCCAAATCAGTTTGCGACGGTCCCAATCAATCCATCAATTTAATATGGGTAGGAAAATGGGTACACGACAACTGAACAGACTTTCAGCAAGAACCGTCGCAAGCAAGCAGGTGCCAGGACTTTATAACGATGGGGGCAGTCTCTATCTCCAAATCACCCAGACCGGCAGCAAGACGTGGATTTTTCGCTATCGCTCTCCCCTAACCCAGAGAATTCGCGACATGGGGCTAGGACCTCTGCACTCCGTAGGCTTGCTGGACGCACGAGAAAAGGCGGCAACGCAACGTAGCTTGATCCTGAACGGCCTAGACCCCATTCACGTAAGGGAAGCGGAAAACCGCCAACGGGCTATCGAAGCAGCCAAGGCCGTTACTTTCTCAGAATGCGCAGCTTCCTACATTGAGTCGCATCGTCCCGGTTGGCGAAACGAAAAGCATGGTGACCAGTGGGAAAGCACCATCAAGACATATTGCGAGCCTGAAATCGGGAAACTCCCGGTTCAGGTCATCGACACAGGGTTAGTCCTCAAAATCCTTGAGCCAATCTGGACAAGCAAGGCTGAAACGGCCAGCCGGTTAAGGGGGCGGATTGAGAATATTCTGGACTGGGCCAAAGCCAGAGGGCACCGGCAGGGGGAAAACCCGGCACGCTGGAAAGGGCATCTGAATCAGCTTTTGCCCATGATGGCAAAAAAAACCCGCGTTACGCATCACAAGGCCATGCCGTTTCCCGAAGTCGGCGCATTCTTTGCCGATCTACGTAAGCAAGCTGGCGTTGCGGCCCGATGCCTTGAATTCACGATATTGACTGCCGCCAGGACGAATGAGGCAATCGGGGCAAAGCCCGCGGAATTTGATCTTGATGGCGCGGTTTGGACTGTTCCTGCATCACGCATGAAGGCAAAGCGGGAACATCGCGTGCCGCTTTCATCCCGTGCAGTCAAAATAGTCCGTGAAATGCTGGCCTTAAAGGGTGAGCATGTCTTTCCAAGCACGCACCGAGGCAAGGCAATTAGCAATATGGCAATGCTGGCTGTCCTTGAACGCATGGGCATTGATTGCACCGTGCATGGGTTCCGCTCCACATTCCGTGATTGGGCCGCAGAGCGCACCGGCTTTTCCCATGAGGTTTGCGAGATGAGTTTGGCGCACACAATCTCAAATGCTGCCGAAGCCGCTTACAGACGTGGCGATCTATTCGAAAAAAGAAGAAACCTAATGACTGCGTGGGGCGATTACTTAAGCCTTTCAAATTCAAAATTGATGCACTTTCCGAAAGCTGCGTAGCTATTATTGAGGATAAGGGATGATCG
>CAIYPG010000090.1 GCA_903928055.1 uncultured beta proteobacterium
CAAAGCCTTCCAATAACGATAACGCAATCGACTATCGGAATCCACCATGGACGAGACGCAAAAAAAGAGCGCACTCGACTATCACCGGTTGCCAACCCCGGGGAAGATCGCGATTGCGGCGACCAAGCCGCTGGTCAACCAGCGTGATCTGGCACTGGCGTATTCACCAGGAGTCGCCGCAGCCTGCGAGGAGATTGTCCGCGACCCATCCGAAGTCCGCAACCTCACATCGCGGGGCAATCTGATCGGTGTCATCACCAATGGCACCGCAGTCCTGGGACTGGGCGCGATCGGGCCACTGGCCGCCAAGCCGGTCATGGAAGGCAAGGCGGTACTGTTCAAGAAGTTTGCCGGCATCGATTGCTTCGACATCGAATTGAACGAACTTGATCCCGACAAGCTGGTTGAGGTCATCGCAGCGCTCGAGCCGACCTTTGGCGGCATCAATCTTGAGGACATCAAGGCACCTGAGTGTTTTTATGTCGAACGTAAGTTGCGCGAACGTCTCAAGATTCCGGTATTCCATGATGATCAGCACGGTACGTCCATCATTGTTGGCGCAGCGGTATTGAATGGTCTGCGTGTCGTCGGCAAGGACATATCCAAGGTCAAGCTGGTCTGCTCGGGCGCTGGTGCAGCGGCCCTGGCGTGCCTTGACCTGCTGGTGTCACTCGGCCTGCAGATGGAAAACATCCTGGTCTCGGATATCGCCGGCGTGGTTTATCAGGGGCGCACCGTTGAAATGGATGACAACAAGGCGCGCTACGCGCGGCCGACTGAGGCTCGCAAACTGGATGACATCATCGGTGGTGCCGACATATTTCTCGGCCTTTCCGCCGGTAAGGTGCTGAAGCAGGACATGGTCAAGCGAATGGCGCCAAAGCCGCTCATCTTGGCGCTGGCGAACCCCGAACCCGAGATACTTCCCGAACTGGTTCGGGAAGTGCGGCAGGATGCGGTAATTGCAACCGGTCGGTCGGACTATCCGAACCAGGTTAATAACGTCCTTTGTTTTCCATTCATTTTCCGCGGTGCGCTGGACGTCGGTGCCACACAAATCAACGAGGCCATGAAGCTTGCCGCCGTACACGCCATTGCCGAGCTTGCGACGGCGGAACAGTCCGAGGTCGTGACGACGGCCTACGGCCAGCAGGATCTCAAGTTTGGCGCGGAATACCTCATTCCCAAGCCCTTTGATCCGCGCCTCATCACGGCGATCGCCCCGGCAGTTGCCAAGGCGGCCGTTGATTCCGGGGTCGCTGAGCGGCCGATGACGGATTTTGAAGCCTATCGGACTTCGCTGGAGCAGTTCGTCTACCACTCCGGATTGATCATGAAACCGCTGTTTTCCTCCGCGAAGATCGGCCCGATGCGCCGCATTGTCTACGCAGAGGGCGAGGATGAGCGGGTACTGAGGGCAGTTCAAGTGGTTGTTGACGATGGCCTCGCCAAACCGATTCTGATCGGCAGGCCGGAAGTCCTGAAACGTCGCATTGAGCGGTACGGCTTGCGCATCCGCCCCGGAGTGGACATTGAGGTGGTGAACCCCGAATGGGACGATCGCTATCCGGAATACTGGAAGGAGTATCACCGACTGACCGAGCGTCGCGGGGTGTCGATCCAGTATGCGCAGATCGAAATGCGCAGGCGCCTTACGTTGATCGGCGCAATGCTGATCCATCGGGGTGACGCCGATGGCATGTTGTGCGGAACATTCGGTGCCCATGATCTCCATCTGCACTTCATCGACCAGGTCATTGGCTTGAGACCCGGGGCAAAGAACTATTACGCCATGAATCTGCTTGTCTTGCCGAGTCGCACGGTTTTCATTTGTGACACCTACGTCAACGCTGATCCCGATGCGGATCAGATCGCCGAAATGACGCTGCTTGCAGCCGAGGAAATACGGCGCTTTGGCATCGTGCCCAAGGTGGCGCTGCTGTCCCATTCTTCGTTCGGGACAAGCGATGCGCCGAGCGCCAGAAAAATGCGTGCGGCGCTGGCCATCATCAACCGTATCGCGCCGGAACTCGAGATTGAAGGAGAAATGCACGGCGACGCCGCGCTCAACGAAACGGTGCGCAACAGCACGTTTCCGAATTCGCGCCTGAAAGGCGAGGCCAATCTGCTCATCATGCCGACCCTGGATGCGGCCAACATTGCCTTTAACCTGCTCATGACTGCCGCGGGGAACGGCATCACCATTGGGCCCATACTGCTCGGTGCTGCGCGTCCTGCGTATATCGTCTCGCCGGCAGCTACGGTACGCCGGTTGGTCAACATGACTGCGTTGCTTGTTGCGGATGCCAACGCGGCGCGTGAACAGATGCGCATTTTCTAAGAGCTGCGGTCGGGCTTGGCATGCTGTCCGCCGGAGTTCCCGGGTTGATTGCCGAAATGCTGCAAACGGAGGCGCGGTAATGTCCGTCCCTACCCTCAATCCCGTCAAATCAAAGTCGGCTCTGGTATTGACCGGAGGTGGTGCGCGTGCGGCTTATCAGGTGGGCGTTCTCAAGGCCATGGGTGAAATGGTTTCAGGCGGCATGCCGAATCCGTTTCCTATTCTTTGCGGAACTTCGGCGGGGGCAGTCAATGCCGCCGCGTTGGCCATCTTCTCGGATGATTTCCATGCTGGGATAAGGCACCTTCTGGACGTGTGGGAAAATTTCCGGGTACACCATGTCTACCGCTCCGATGCACCGGGCATCATCCGCTCCGGGGCTCGCTGGCTGGCCGCAATGATGCTGATACGGCGTTCCAGTCCCATCTCGCTGCTCGACAACAGCCCGCTTGCGCACATGCTTTCCGGAGGTCTGGATTTCAGCCGAATCCAGAACAATATTGACTCCGCGAATCTCTATGCGCTGTCGATCACCTGTTCCGGATACTCCTCGGGGCAGAGTGTTTCCTTTTATCAGGGGGGGGCTGAATGCGTGCCTTGGGAGCGCACGCAGCGCGTCGGATGCGCCATGCCGATCGGTATGGAGCATCTCATGGCGTCCAGCGCATTGCCGTTCATCTTTCCAGCCGTAAAAATAAACCGGGAATATTTCGGTGACGGATCAATGCGCCAGGTTGCACCCATTAGCCCCGCGCTGCATCTGGGAGCGGAACGCGTGCTGGTGGTCGGAACCGGTCGTCAGGCCCAGGATGCGGCACGTGTGCACTCCAGTCTTTATCCGTCGCTTGCCCAGATTGCCGGTCATGCACTCAACAGCATTTTCCTGGATTGCCTGCAACTCGACATTGAGCGCCTGCAGCGCATTAACCGAACGATCAGCCTCATTCCTCCAGAAAGGCTTCAGAGTGCGGGACTGCCGCTGCGCAAGGTTGACGTGCTGGTCATTTCGCCGACCGAACCGATAGAGCGGATTGCCGCCCGCCATCTCAAGGAGTTGCCGCGCTCGGTGCGTTTCCTGTTGCGCGGCGTTGGGGCCATGAATCGCAGCGGTTCGAACCTCGCCAGCTACCTGCTGTTTGAGCGCGGTTTCTGCAATGCGCTGATCAAACTGGGGTACGACGACACGATGACACGCGCCAGCGAGGTGCGCGCCTTTCTGGACGTTTGAATGTAAGTGTGGATCGAACATGAGGCCGATTGCTTTTCTGTACACCGAACCCCTGTTTCAGATACATTGATGGCGCTCCCTGCTAAACTGGATTTACAGGACATTCTGCGAAATCATGGCCCAGCCCCCCAACAGTCCGGATCCGTTCGAGTTTCTCAAGTCGCTGTGGACGCCCATGGGAGTGCCCATGCCAGGGATGGTCACGCCAACCCTTGATATCACTGATATCGACAAACGGATTGCAGACCTCAAGTCGGTCGAGAATTGGCTCAACCTCAACCTCAATGTGCTCCGCATGACGATACAGGGGCTGGAGATGCAAAAGGCCACTCTGGCAGCCATGCAGGGGGGCATTGCCGATCCTGCGCGTGCCGTGCAGGGCGCGATGTGGCCCGGGGTCGCCGGAGCTCCTCCGCAGGGTGATGCCTGGTGGACCATCCTGCAGCAGGCCCAGCAGGCTGCGGAGCGTGCACGCAGCAGCGAACCGGACGACTCTTCGGGCAAGAAGTAGCCACGCGGCGGCATTGAAGCGGGTAAATGGCGGCTCTCCATCCTCCCATTGAACCTTCAGCGAGCGGCATACTGCGGCTGGATGCAATGCATGTCATGTATTGGGAGGAGTGCGGAAACCGGCGGGGCATTCCCGTGGTTTTCCTCCATGGCGGGCCAGGCGCGGGCAGTTCCCCCAAGCATCGCCGTTTTTTTGATCCCGGCGCCTATCGCATCATCATTTACGACCAGCGCGGTTCCGGCCGATCGACGCCGCTGGGCGGGTTGCAGGACAACACCACACCGCACTTGGTGACCGACCTGGAGACTTTGCGTATTCACCTCGGCGTTGACTGCTGGCTGGTGTTCGGTGGGTCATGGGGCAGCACGCTAGCGCTGGCCTATGCCCAGGCACATCCGCAGCGCTGTCTGGGTTTGGTACTGCGGGGGATATTTCTGTGCCGCCGAAGTGAAATTGACTGGTTCATGCGTGGTATGGGATCGGTATTTCCAGAGGCCTGGGAGGAATTCGTTGCGCATCTGCCTTCCTCGGAGCGCGAGGACCTGCTTGGCAACTATTACCGCCGCTTGATCGATCCGGATCCTGCGATACACATGCCGGCGGCCCGTGCCTGGAGCCACTATGAAGGAGCATGTTCAACACTATTGCCCGATCCGGAAACTACAGCGCATTTTGCCGATGACACCGTTGCGCTGGGTCTTGCACGTATCGAGGCGCATTACTTCATCAATGACGCGTTTGTTTCCGCAGAAGGTCTGCTGGCCGGTGCCGGACGTCTGGCATCCATTCCGGGTGTGATTGTCCAGGGGCGATATGACATGGTTTGCCCCATCGTGTCTGCGCATGAATTGCACATGGCCTGGCCACAGGCGGCATTTCGCGTCATTCCTGATGCCGGGCATTCCGCCTGGGAGCCGGGAACGCTTGCAGCCCTGATCGAGGCAACTGACCGGTTTGCACAGACGCAGACATTCCAAACCTGAATTGGCCCAGGCGAATGGGGGGGGCGCCTCTTCGAGCGCGTCCGGGCCTCAGGCCTTGACGAGTCGCAGTGCCGGCTCGCCGCCAGGGTATGTTTCGAGGCGGCGCAGATCAACCAGGCGGTTTTCGAGTTCAGCCAATTTTCCGAAAAGACCGTGTATACCCATGTGGAGTTCATGGCCGGCATCAGTCAATTCGAGGCGCCGTCCGCATTGTGCGAACAATTTCACGCCCAGGCTCTCGGAGAGTTTTTTCATCTGCACCGATACCGTTGGCTGTGCGAGGTGCAGTTCTTCCCCGGCGCGGGTGAAACTGCCATGGCGGGCGACTGCCTCGAAGACGGAAAGCTGGGTCAGTGTTCCGTGGCGAAAATAGCGGCGCAGAGCGGCATGTTTCATGATCATCTCCAAAAAAGAGCGTTGCAAACGAAAACGCGGCCTTGACCCCTGTGGGCGAAGGCCGCGTAAACAGACCTTTGCCCAGTAGGCAAAGGTCTCGCTTGCAGGCGCCAGCAACTCTGGCATCACTGCCAGTGAGACCGGGTACCGGGCTGGCCGGACACCGTCTTGACGATCTCACTGCGAAAAGCTACTCCCCTTTGTAGGAACCGCACTTTACTGCAGGGCGGATTACATCACGCTCGATGTTGTAAGGCAACCGTAAGGTGATCTGATTTCCATTGCAGTTTGTAATACATTGATTTCATGATGAATGTATTACGATTTTTCATTGGCGTGCGATCCATCGTCTGAACACAATGCGCTACCTGCCGTGCCTTCAGGCCGGGAGGGATTCGCAAAGGGGAGTAGCCCGGGCAGAACGCCGCTGGCAGAAATTGCCGGTCAGGCATAGGCCTCGCGCATGTCGTCAACACGCGGGAAACCGCCGGCAGCGCGTGCATCGATCGCAGTCCGCAATGCCTGCAGTACGCATTGCGATGTCGGTGCGGGCAAGACCTTCGCCAGCAACGGTGAAGGTTCGCCCATTTTCCGTCGCTGCATCCTTTAACGTGGCGATGGAGCAATACATGGAAATCCTTTCGGCCGACTTTTTCTCGGCGCTGATGGCCATCATCGTCATCGACCTGATGCTGGCCGGTGACAACGCCATCGTCATCGCACTGGCTGCGCGCAACGTGCCCAAACATCTGCAGCGACGTGCCATTGCCTGGGGTACGGTGGGTGCAATCATTGTGCGGACATCGATGACACTCGTGGTGGTCTGGCTGCTGAAGATTCCGGGGTTGCTCCTTGCAGGTGGTTTGCTGCTGGTCTGGATTGCCTACAAGCTGGTTTCTCCGGGCGAAGGTGATGACGAACATGCGATAACGCCCAGTGCCTCGTTCTGGGTTGCGATGAAAACCATTGTTGTCGCCGATGCCATCATGGGGCTCGACAACGTTCTCGCCGTAGCGGGTGCGGCCAAAGGCAGCTTCATGCTGGTGACAATGGGTCTGCTGATCAGCATTCCCATCGTCATCTGGGGCAGCACGTTGATCCTGAAATGGGTGGAACGCTTTCCATCCATCATTTATGTCGGGGCTGCTGTGCTGGCATGGACTGCCGCTGCCATGGTCACCGGTGAGCCGCTGGTGAAGGATTTCCTGACAGGTAATCCCGTGATCAACTTCGCCATCTATGCGCTGATCATCGCCGGCGTGCTGGGCGGCGGCTATCTTGGCAACCGGCGCAGCAGGGAAAAGGCGCAACAGGCGACCTGACCGTCCCAGGCGCCGGTTTGGTGGCGGCAGAGGTGGGTAAAGGTGTGCGCGGTACAATAAGACCTTGTCTTTTTTGTGCCTGCGCCCACCCGTGCCGTTCAACCCGCCCGCAATTGCCGATCATGCGTGGCTGCGTCGCCGCCTGAGTGCGGGGCGCCGTCGTCCGCCGTCGCTGGTCGACGGGGATTTTCGTGAGCCACGTGACCGCAGCGTTTACCGCCCCGCGGCTGTTCTGGTGCCGGTGGTCGAGCGCAGCAGCGGACTGACCATATTACTGACCCGACGGACCGCCCACCTGCGCGATCACGCCGGGCAGATTTCCTTTCCCGGCGGGCGCGTCGAGCCCGCAGACCTGACGCCGACGCACACGGCATTACGCGAGGCAGGTGAGGAAATCGGCCTTGTCCCGGACAAGGTGGAGGTGCTGGGCAGCCTGGATGATCACACCACGGCCACTGGCTTTCGCATTACACCGGTCGTCGGGCTGGTGCATCAGCCATTTGAACTTGCGCTGGATGCCTTTGAGGTGGATGAGGTGTTCGAGCTGCCGCTGGAACATCTGTTTGATCCTGCCAACCTGCAGCGCAACCGCATATTTCAGAGCGGCCGTGTGCATGACTATTACGCCTATCCCTATCGCGGTTACTACATCTGGGGCGCAACCGCGTCAGTGCTGAAGAATCTTTGCGGCCTGCTGCTTGATGCCGTTCCGGCCGTCCCAGGCAGCCACGCCGATTTGCCGAAAATCCACCATCCGGTTGAGACATGAGTCTACTTTCACTGATTGCCGCACTGTTCCTGGAGCAATGGCGCCCGCTCTCAGAGCGGCAGCCTGTGTACGGACCTGTCGAGCGCTACGCCGATTTTCTCGAGCGCCAGTTCAATGCCGGCGAGGTGCGCCATGGAGCGATTGCGTGGGTGCTGGCGGTTGTCCCGGTGGCGATCGGTGCATGGCTTGTCTACCTGATCTGTTCTTTCATGAGCCCTTTGATGGCGCTTGCCCTCAACATCGCCGTGCTCTACCTGACCATGGGGTTCCGGCAATTCAGCCATTACTTCACCGACATCCATCTGGCGCTCAAGGAGGACGACCTGCCGAGGGCGCGTGAATTGCTTGGCGTCTGGCGCGGGCATGACTGCGCCCATCTGAGCGCCGAGGAAGTTGCCCGACTTGCGATCGAAGAGGCGCTGACCGCTTCCCACAGGCATGTGTTTGGCGTGGTGTTCTGGTTTGTGGTGCTTCCCGGACCCTCAGGGGCAATCCTTTACCGGATGGCCATGTTCCTCCGCCGCCGCTGGGGCGGCGCGAGCCAGTTTTTCACGCCGGCCTTTGCCCCCGAACTGGCTCAGTTTGGCAAGTTTTCCCGCGATGCATTCACGGTGCTTGACTGGTTGCCGGTGCGCGTGACCGCAGCCGCCTTTGCGGTGGTCGGCGATTTTGAGGATGCGGTGTACTGCTGGCGCACCCAGGCTGCAAAGTGGGGTGATGCCGCGCTGGGCATCGTTCTGGCAGCGGGCGCCGGTGCACTGGGTGTGCGCCTCGGGATGCCCATTGTCATTGGTGGCGAGGTGGTTGATCGTCCCGAACTGGGCGTCGGTGACGAAGCCGGTGTGGCGCTGCTGGACAGTACCGTCGGGCTGGTATGGCGGGCGCTGGTTCTTTACCTGCTGATGCTGCTGGTGCTCGGCGTCGCGCAGGCAGTCCGATAGCCAGGCGTGTGACTGGCAGGATATGTTCTTCTGTTGATGATAATAATTAATCCATTATTTTTCATGGAAAAACAAGATATTTTCAGAATTGACAATATTAATCGAGTCGATTATTTCAACTCCGCAGTGAGCCGCATCGCCAGCAGGCGGTGAACTGGCCCTCCAGAATTTCATTGCAGGCGCAGTGCCAGGTTCCGGTTTGCACCGGTCCGTTGCAAAAATCCTTCAATACCGCTTCGGCCCTCGGACGATCATCGTCGCACTTCAGCCACAGTTCCAGCAGGCATTCCGTGAACGGGATTTCCCCCGCGAGTTGTGACAGTGCTTCGTTGCGCATCTGGCAGGGTATGCCTTCGGCTTCGAGCAGATTGCGCAGGTGATAGACCTCCAGTCGCTTGAGCGAAGCGTAGAACGCCGGCATGTCTATGCAGCGTTGCGACCGCCGAATTCGGCGGCGGCGATGCGCCGGTAGAGTTCCAGCCGGCGCACGGCAATCTTGCCCTGTTCGGCGGCGGCGCTGATCGCGCAACCGGGCTCCGGTTGATGGTGGCAATCCGGAAAGCGGCAATGTCCGAGGAAAGGCTGGAACTCGCGAAAGCCCGCAGCCAGTTCGCGCCAGTCGAGGTGGGCCAGCCCGAATTCCTGCATGCCCGGGCAGTCGATGACCGAGCTGGCATCATCCAGGCGGTACAGCAGCGCATGCGTGGTGGTGTGTTTTCCCGATGCCAGGAACGTGGAGATTTCGCGCGTAGCCGCATGGGCATCCGGAAACAGCGCGTTGATCAGCGTGGACTTGCCCATGCCGGACTGGCCCACCAGCACCGTGGTCTCACCAACGAGATGCCGGCGCAGGTCGGTGACATCACCCAGTGCAGAGATCCGCAGCGGCAAATAGCCTGCCTGTGCAAACGGTTCGAGCCGCGCTGCGGCCTGCTCGGTGACCTCTTTGAGGTCGCACTTGTTCAGTACCAGCAGCGATTTCAGTCCGGCGTGCTCCGCGGCCACCAGCGCGCGTGTCACCAGTTCATCACTGAAACTGGGTTCAGTGGCCACAATGATGGCTACCTGCGTGGCATTGGCCGCAATCAGTTTCCGGCGGTGAGCCGCAGAGCGGAAGAACAGTGACGAGCGTGGATCGGCCGCCTCGATCACGCACTCACCCGGGAGGGAAGTGCCGACGGCAGGGGCCGAAATCACAATCAGTGCGACGCGGTCGCCACAGGCATAGTCGGAACGTTTGCCGCGCGACACGCAGGACATCAGGCCCTGCGGTGTTTCGACGATGTAGCGCCGGCCATAGGCGGCCACGATCTGGCCGGACAGGGTGGCTCCAGCGGGCATGTTGTGTGAATGCGGTGGGTGGCTCAAAGCAGGGCTTCGATTTTTGCAGCGCAGATGAAGTCGTTCATAGAGATGCCACGGATGGAGTGGGTGCTGAAGCACAACTGGCACTGGCCGTAGCCGACGTGCATGTCCGGATGATGATCCTCCCGATGCGCGATCCAGGCGACGGCATTGACGAATGCCATTGTTTTTCCGAAGTCCGCGAACACGAAGGTCTTGCAGATGAGTCCATTCCCTTGACTGACGTATTCCCAGCCGCGCACAGCCCGCAGCAGGTCCGTGATCTCCTCCGGGGAAAGCGGTGGTGCGCCAGCAGGGAGTGCTTCGCAATGTTGCGATGCCAGCGGCTGGATGGGCGTACCGACGTCGCTCATCTGGCGACCGCGGGACTGCCGAGTGCCAGCAACCTGCCGATGCGCAATGCTGCTGGCGGGTGCGAGTCATAGAACGCCGAATGCAGCGGGTCCGGAGTCAGCGTCGCGGCATTGTCCTGGTAGAGCTTGACCAGCGCATGTACCAGATCGCGCGGATCGGCATGTTGTGCCGCGTAGGCATCCGCTTCGTATTCGTGGCTGCGTGAATACAGGCTGGCCAGGGGTTGCAGCAGGCAGGTGAAGGCCGGCATGACCATGACGAACAACAGCAGTGCCATGGCGGTGGAAGGAGTCTGGACGCCGAGCGCGGCATAAAACCATGGTGCGTCAATCAGATGGCCGAGCAGTGCAAAGAACAGCAGGCTGGCCGCGAACAGCAGCAACATGCGCTTCAGGACATGCCGGTGCGAAAAATGGCCCAGCTCGTGCGCAAGCACGGCCTCGATCTCGGCTGGTGTGAGGCGGGTGAGCAGGGTGTCGAAGAGCACGATGCGTTTGGCTGCGCCAAATCCGGTGAAATAGGCGTTGCCATGGCTGGAGCGTTTCGAACTGTCCATCACGAACAGGCCGCGGCTGCGAAAGCCGCATTTGGTCAGCAACGCCTGGATGCGCTGGCGCAGTGACTCATTCTCCAGTGGGCTGAACTTGTTGAACAGCGGTGCAATCAGCGTGGGGTAGATCAGGAGGACGAGCAGGTTGAATGCCATCCAGCCAGCCCACACCCACAGCCACCAGTATTCGCCCATGCGGGCCATCAGCCACAGGACCCCGGCAATCAGCGGTACGCCGATGGCGAGCCCGATGAGCATCTGCTTGGCCATGTCGATGAAGTAGAGCGCCAGCGTCATGCGATTGAAGCCGAAGCGTGCCTCTATGACGAACGTGCGATACAGGCCGAATGGCAGGTCGATGAGGCTGGATATCGCCATTACGGACAGGATGAGTGCAATGCCGTGCGCGTAACCGCCAGCCTCAAACACCCCGCCCCATGCGCGGGCGAGCGCATCGAGTCCTCCGAGAAGGGTGAAAGCGAGAAGCAGCATCACGCCGATCAGCGTGTCCACGATGCCGATGCGTGTCTTGGCGACCGTATAGTCGGCGGCCTTTGCATGCGCTTCGGGAGTGATGCGGTCGGCGAACTCTCCTGGCACGCGGTTGCGATTCGCCCGGACGTGCCGGACATGCCGCATCGCCAGCCATAACCGCAGGGCGGTGGTGACGATGAGTGCTGCGAGAAAGGCGGCGGTGAAAGGGTGCATGGGATCGGGAGGCTGCGGCAGGTTGTGCGACAATTCAAGACCAATCAGGATTCTACACGCCGCCTTCTGCATTCAGTGGGCGCAAAAAGGACGGACCCGATATGCCGCAGGATCAGAACAACCTCGTCTGGATCGACATGGAGATGACCGGACTCAATCCGGACGCCGACCGCATCATCGAGGTGGCGATGATCGTCACGGACGCGCAACTGGTGACGGTAGCCGAGGCGCCAGTCATGGTAGTCCATCAGTCAGACGCGGTGCTGGACGCCATGGATGCCTGGAACAAGGGTACGCATGGCCGTTCGGGGTTGATAGACAAGGTCAAGGCGTCAACGCTCACCGAAGCGGAGGTGGAGGAGCAGATGACGGCCTTCCTCGCCCAGCATGTGCCGATCCGTATTTCGCCGATGTGCGGCAATTCCATCTGCCAGGACCGGCGTTTCCTCGCGCGCTGGATGCCGAAGCTCGAGGCCTACTTCCATTACCGCAACCTCGATGTCTCCACGCTCAAGGAACTGGTCAAGCGCTGGAAACCAGAGCTGGCCAAAGGCCTGACAAAGCACGGCAAGCACGAAGCCCTGGCCGATATCCAGGAATCGATCGAGGAACTGAAGTACTACCGCGAGCATTTCCTGAAAGTCTGACCTGACGCAGTCCATTGGGAGCGGTGGTTATCCGCGGCTTTTAGCGATGCGCGCCATCAGTGCACGGGTGGAAGGGTCCAGCGCACCGGGTTCTCCGTTCTGGATGGCTTTTGCCAGATTCTTGCCCAGTTCCACACCCCACTGGTCGAACGGGTTGATGTCCAGCAGCACGCCCTCTACAAAGACCTTGTGTTCATACAAGGCGATCAGCATGCCGAGGGTGCGGGGCGTGAGCCGGTTCATCAGCAGCGTGCTGGAAGGTTTGTTGCCGGGTGATGAGCGGTGCGGATCGGTGGCTGCCGCTCCTGTCATCAGCGCGGCACCCTGCGCAAGTGCGTTGGCCACCAGTGTGTGTTGCGCCTCAACTTCACCGGCTCCTGATACGGCGGCGTGTATCGGCACGATGAAATCCACAGGCACCAGATGCGTTCCCTGCAGCAACAACTGGTGAAAGGAATGCTGGCTGACCGATCCGGCGGTGCCCCACAGCACGGGCGAGGTTGGATAATCCACGCCGATCCCGTTGCGGTTGACGCGTTTGCCATTGGACTCCATCTGCAACTGCTGCAGATACGTCGGCAATTCGCGCAGGTCTTCGCTGTACGGCAGAATAGCGCTGGTTTCAGCACCGAAGAATGCCGAATACCACACTGAAAGCAGGGCCATTGTCACGGGCATGTTCCGGTCCAGAGGGGCCGCGCGGAAGTGGTCATCCATGGCTCGCCCGCCCGCCAGTAGGGCCTCGAATGCCTGTGTGCCTGCCGCAATTGCAATCGGCAGGCCGACCGATGACCACAGGGAGTAGCGTCCTCCCACCCAGTCCCACATGGGGAACAGGCGCTCTGGAGCAATGCCGAATGCGCCGGCCTTGTCGGTTGCCGTTGTTACCGCCGCAAAATGGGACGAGACACGCGGCGAGTCTCCAAGTGCCGCCGTGAGCCAGGCGCGCGCCCGATGCGCATTCGACATCGTCTCGACGGTGGTAAATGTCTTTGAGGCGACGATGAACAACGTCTCTGCAGGATCAAGCCCCTGCAGTGCTGCATCGAGGTCCGCAGGGTCGGCATTCGCGACGAAGCGCAGGCGCATGTCCGGATGGGCAAAAGCGCGCAATGCGCGCGCCGCCATGCGCGGGCCCAGGTCCGAGCCGCCAACGCCAAGGTTGACCACATTGCGAATGGCCTTCCCATTGACGCCGGCAACGCCTCCTTCGCGCAGTGCAGTGGCAAACGCCAGCATGCGGCCGCGTGCTTCACGTACTGCGGGCATGACGTCGCGTCCTGGTGCGGCAGGGAACAGGGCGGCATCGGAACGCAGCGCCATATGCAGCGCGGGCCTGGCTTCAGTGTTGTTGACCTTGTCCCCGGAAAACAACCGGGTGATCCAGACGGGGACGTCCGCCTGTTGCGCCAATGCCAGCAGCAGGCCGTGAGTTTCAGCGGTGATTCGGTGTTTTGAATAATCGAGAAACAATCCGTCCAGATCGATTGCGCAGCGCTGTATCCTGCCGGAATCAGCGGCGAAGAGGTCGCTCATATGCTGACTGGCAATCTCTCTCTGATGCGTGGCGAGCGCCAACCATGCCGGGCTGGAAGTCAGATTGGACATTGGATATTTGAAAGGCGGAAAGTAGAAGGTTCAATCGCGGACATACAGGCGGAAACGTTCCCGGTCACGCGGCCGGTTGCCTTCCCATACGCGGCGCCAACCGGGCTCCAGGCGATCAGAGCCGCTCCCCTGGCCGGTACTTGCCTGCACCAGAAGGAGGGGGCAGCTACTGCGTGCATGAATTTCAAGCCGGCGTGTCACGATGCCTGAATGATAGTCAAAGGCTGCACGCTGTGCTTCTCCGAGGCCGTGGCTGTCGATGCAGCTTGTGGCAGGCGCGGTCTTCTTTATTGCCGCTGCCAGCGATGCGGCGACGGGTTTATAGGTCTTACCGTAGTCGATCCAGGGAAGCCACAGTGTCATGACCAGCCCCCACGCCAGGGTTACGCCGCCCGCCCAGAACGCGGTGCTCCGATGCAGGGACCGCTCGCTGCGCAAGAGCAGCAGCAACCAGCAGGCAGTCAGGGCCAGCGCAATCGCGAACGACACTGCACTGAACTGTGGGATATGCCCTGGCTCCAGCTTGGAGAAGTTCAATGCAATCTGCGCCGGAACGCCGCTCATCATCGCGAACCAGCCCAGCCATACGAGACCGGCTGCGACGGTGAAGGTCATGCCGCCGAACCAGGCCATCGCATTCGCAGCACCGCGTCGCAGCGCCGGCACACCGGCCCCTGCGGCCATTGCGAGAGGCAGCATCATCGGCATGATGTAGACCTCGTTCACGGTGCGGGTGAAGGCAAAAGTGATCAGTGAGGCCGCGACTGCGACGCACAGCAGCAGAATGGCATTGTTGTGCAGCCTATGCCGCCGCTCCCGCAGGGCCCAGGCAGCCAGTGGCCAGGCCGGCCATGTTGCCCATGACAGGAGTTGCAACTGGTCAAGCGCCCGTTTCCAGGATGGCGCCGAGAATACATGTGCCTGCCCTGTCCACCAATGTTCGGGAAACTCCGCGCCGTGGGTGCGCAGAACCGCGAACCATGCGAGGGATGCGGTCAGAAGGATGAAGCCACCGATCGCAAGAAAACGCAGGTAGTCGCGAGTGCGCCAGGCTGGTCCCAGGGCTGGGGCCGTGAGGGCCGCTGCGAGGATGGAGATCAGCACCACTGGGCCCTTGCTCCATAGTGCAATGGCCACCCCGGTGCCAAACCACAGGCCGGCACGTAGTGCCGACGTGCGAAAGCGCGCCAGGCCGAACCATGCCATGGCAATGCCGGCCAACGCTCCGTTTTCCGCGAGAACCTCGTGCGCGTGCACGAACAGTCCCAGAGTCCCGATCAGGATCAGTGCTGCGCCATCCCCTTCAATGCGGCTGACATCGCGCTGTTCCGTTTCCATGCCAAAGAGTTCGCGGCCTGTGGCCCGGGCAAACCACAGTGTTGCCAGAATGCAGATTGCACTCGCTAAGCGCGCGCCATCATGCGGAGCAAGCAGAAAGGAAAAGAGCTTGGCGCATGCAGCGGCCAGTGCATAAAACAAGGGGCCATCTTCAAGGTACAACTCTCCCGCGAGGTGCGGGAAAAGCCAAGCGTCGAGCGAGTCGGCAGAGAACATGCCATGCATGATGCCGATGCCGATGGCGTCCTCGGTTTTCCACGGGTCGTGCCCGATCAGCCCGAGCGCGCAATACGACAACCCCAACAGCACGAGGAGCACGGTTGGCAGCGGCAACGGAACGACGAAAGGGGCAATGACGCGGGAACGGCTGCGATTCATGTCGCGATCAGTTCGGAAGGCCGCTTCGGGATTCTGCAAGATGGTCCGGAAACGAAAAAAGGCAGCCTGGGCTGCCTTTTTCGGGTTTGCCTAATAGGAACAGGCGGTCAGGCCGCTGCCGCAGGGGCCTTTGCCTTGCCCTTGGTGGCATATTTCTGACGGAATTTCTCGACCCGGCCAGCGGTATCCACCATTTTCTGCTTGCCGGTATAGAACGGATGACAGGCGGCGCAGACTTCCACGTGCAGGGCTTTACCCAGCGTGGAGCGGGTGGTGAAGGTATTCCCGCACGAGCAGGTTACCGGCGTGTCCTTGTATTCCGGATGTCCTTCAGCTTTCATGATCCTAAGTCCTTGATTGGTTGTGCCGATGCGGCAGCCTGGCGGGCAATCCCAACAGGCACGAAAGGGCACGGATTATCCCAGATATTGCCCGCCCGGGCAAGTTGGGTGCATTGGTAAATATGGGGGCCACTTGCAGGAATTCAAATTGGGCCCCTAAGGTGCGCCGCCCGGCTGCTGCCTACCCGCGGCGCATTGAATCGAAAAAGTCGGCGTTGTTCTTGGTGTTGCGGACCTTGTCCACCAGGAATTCGGCCGCTTCCAGGTCGTCCATCGGATAAAGCAGTTTGCGCAGCACCCAGATTTTCGACAGGATGTCCTTCTCGATCAGTAACTCTTCGCGACGCGTGCCGGAGCGGTTGACGTTGATGGCCGGAAAGATGCGTTTTTCGTACATGCGCCGGTCAAGATGGATTTCCATATTGCCCGTGCCCTTGAATTCCTCGTAGATCACGTCATCCATGCGCGAGCCGGTGTCGATCAGCGCGGTTGCCAGGATGGTCAGCGATCCGCCTTCCTCGACATTGCGCGCAGCACCGAAGAAGCGCTTCGGGCGCTGCAATGCATTGGCATCCACGCCGCCGGTCAGCACCTTGCCGGAGGCCGGCACCACGGTGTTGTAGGCTCGCGCCAGGCGGGTGATGGAATCGAGCAGGATGACCACGTCCTTCTTGTGCTCGACCAGGCGCTTGGCCTTCTCGATAACCATTTCGGCCACCTGCACGTGGCGCGGGGCCGGTTCATCGAAGGTCGAAGCAACCACTTCGCCGCGCACGGTGCGCGTCATTTCAGTCACTTCCTCGGGCCGTTCGTCGATGAGCAGCACGATCAATACGATGTTCGGGTCGTTCGCGGTAATGGCATGTGCCAGTTGCTGCATCAACACGGTTTTACCGGCCTTCGGAGGCGACACGATCAGGCCGCGCTGGCCCTTGCCGATGGGGGCGATGATGTCGATGATGCGCGAGGTCATGTTTTCCTCGCCCTTGATGTCGCGTTCGAGCTTGAGCTGCTTGTTCGGATGCAGCGGGGTCAGGTTCTCGAACAGGATCTTGTGCTTGGACGCTTCGGGTGCATCCGAATTGACCTTGTCCACCTTGACCAGCGCGAAGTAGCGCTCGCCATCCTTGGGGGTGCGGATCTCGCCTTCGATCGTGTCACCGGTATGCAGGTTGAAGCGCCGGATCTGCGACGGGGAAACGCAGATGTCGTCGGTGGAGGCGAGGTAGGACGTGTCCGGTGACCGGAGGAAACCAAAACCATCGGGCAGCACTTCCAACGTACCGTCGCCGTAGATTGATTCACCGCGCCGGGCGCGGTTCTTCAGCAGGGCGAAGATCAGCTCCTGCTTGCGCATCCGGTTGGCGCCCTCGACTTCGTACTGGGGCGCCATTTCGAGAAGCTGGCTGACGTGCAGGCTCTTCAGTTCCGAAAGGTGCATGTAGACCTTCGGTTCGCCGGAGGAGGATTCCTCCAGCGCGAGCTCTTCATCGTCTGCGAAAGGTCCCTGGAGCCCATTACCCTGTACCGACCTCAGTTGACCGCGCTGCCCCATTTCATGGGGGGAGCCGGGAGACTGCATCGGGAAAGGGGGGCGCCGGTTCTTGTTCCGCCGGGGTTTATTCACCGGGGTTCATCCATTTTATTTGGCGCTTTTCTGATCGCGGCGGACCAACCCGCCGCAGCCGAAAGCGTCGCGAGGTTAAAGGGATCAGATATTGCTGTCAAGGAAGGCGGTCAACTGCGACTTGGACATCGCACCGACTTTCATCGCTTCCATGTTTCCGTTCTTGAACAGCATCAGCGTCGGAATGCCGCGGATGTTGTACTTCTTCGGCACTTCGGTGTTCGCATCAACGTCCACCTTGGCCACTTTCAGTTTGCCGCTGTATTCCTTGGCCACTTCCTCAAGCACCGGGGCGATTGCCTTGCAGGGGCCGCACCATTCGGCCCAGTAATCAACCAGTACGGGGACGCTCGATTTCAGGACTTCAGGTTCGAAGGTGTCATCGGTGACATGGTGGATCAAATCACTCATTCATTCCTCTTGGGCTGACAAAATTTTGGGAGTCCGCATGGAACTTCAACTGCTTGCGGTGCGGGCCGCGGGTGAAGCGGGGATGGGTTTGAAGCGCGTGCGAAGCAACTGACTGCAATCCTAGCGGAATTCTTCCCTGCTGAAAAGCATCTGTGACAATAATTGTTGCACCGGGACCACAGGGCCCAAGTGGTTATTTTTACTGGAAAAGTTGAAAAACGCCAATTTCCCGCATGGTAAACTTCAAACTCTGCCCATTTATCGCTGTTGGAAGGACAATTGTCATGACCTATGTCGTCACCGAAAGCTGCATCAAGTGCAAGTACACCGATTGCGTGGACGTCTGTCCGGTCGACTGCTTCCGCGAAGGGCCCAACATGCTGGCAATCGATCCGGACGAGTGCATCGATTGCACGCTGTGTGTTGCCGAATGTCCGGTGGAGGCGATTTTCGCTGAAGACGACGTGCCGCCGGCACAGCGCGAGTTCATCGCGCTCAATGCGGAACTGGCCAAGCTGTGGGAGCCGCTCGTGGAGCGTAAACCCGCGCCGGCTGATGCCGATGAGTGGGCGCAGGTCAAGGAAAAGAAGCAACTGATCGAGCGCTAGTCCGCGAGGCGCGAAGCGCGGCCTTTGCGCCTTCCTATCCGCTATCATCTGGGCGAATGTCCTTCGCCCCCGCTTATCCCCTTCTCGACAAGGCAGAAATGTTCGCCGGCTTGGCGGAGGGCGCTTCTGCCGGTATTACCGTGGTTACGCCAAACAGGCGGCTCGCCACCGCTTTTGCCGAACAGTTCGATGCCTCCCAGTGGGCTCACGGCCAGTTGTATTGGGAATCGGCTGATGTGTTGCCGGTAAACGCATTCGTCGAGCGCCTTTATCAGGAGGCGCTCTATTCCGATGCTGTCGCGAGCCTGCCGTTGTTGCTCAAGCCTGCACAGGAACTGCTCCTCTGGGAAAGAGTCATTGAAGCCAGTGAATGGGGCTCCGTCCTTCTATCGCCCGGCAGAACCGCCGAAGAGGTGCGCAAAGCCTGGAGCCTCGCACACCAGTGGGGCATTGCCGGGGCGCTGGGCCAGTTTGCCGGTAATGAGGATGCAGTGGCCTTTGCGCAATGGGCGCAGGAATACCGCAGGCGAACCGAGCAGGATCGCTATACCGATGCCGCGCGTCTGCCGGATCTCGCCGCCGGGTTGCTGCACAACGCCGGCATGCGCAGACCGAAGTTGCTTGTGGTGTATGCCTTCAACACCCTGCCGCCGCAAACACGGTCGTTGTTCGAGGCATGTGTGCGGGCGGGTACCGAATTGCGCAGCGCTGAGCCTGAGCGCCGGGATGCGGAGGTGCTGCGCTGGGCATTTCCCGCGGCGAGCGACGAACTTGATTGCGCTGCGAAGTGGGCAAGGACAAGACTTGAGCAGTTTGTAGCAGACTCTCCGATGAGGGCGCCGCGCATTGCCATTGTCGTTCCCGATCTTGAGCGCCGCCGCAAGGAAGTTGTGCGGGTGATGTCACGCACCCTGTGCCCCGATTTCAAACTCGCTTCAGCCAATGTGGCTTCCATGCATCCGGCACGCGCCTACAACGTGTCGATCGGCGTGCCGCTGGCCGAATATCCGCTGGTGCACGCCGCATTGGGACTGATTGAACTGGCCGGCGGCGCCGTGGATTTTCCGCTAGGCAGCCGGCTGCTGCGATCACCTTTCGTGGCCGGCGCGCGTGCCGAAGGGATGTCGCGTGCGCGGCTGGATGCAATCTTGCGCAAGGTTCTTGCGCCGCGGTTGACCCTGCCTCGCCTGTTGTCTGCCATCGGCGGCACGAGCGCTCTAGTGCCGCTTCTGTTTCAGCATCTCAATGCCATGCTGGAATACGCGCAGGCGAATTTTCCCGGCCGCAAGCCCGCCCAGGACTGGGCGGATCATTTTTCTAGTGTGCTCAAGGCTGTGGGATTCCCCGGCGACCGGGGTCTTGATTCGACCGAATACCAGACCCATGCAAAATGGAACGAAGTGCTGGCCGAGTTCTCCGGCCTGGCGCGTGTGGCGTCCCCGATGGGTTTTCGCGAGGCGCTGTCACGCCTGCGGCGGTTGTGTGCCGCTGCCCTGTTCCAGCCTGAAAGCGGTGCAGAGCCCATCCAGGTCCTCGGTGTGCTGGAATCCGCCGGCATGGAATTCGATCACCTGTGGGTATGCGGCATGACCGATGAGGCGTGGCCGCTGGCCGCGAGGCCCAGCGCCTTCATTCCACCGATGTTGCAGCGCAAGGCGGGCATTCCAGAAGCCAGCACCGAGAGCGCTCTGGAACTGGACAGCCGCATCACGCGCGAGTGGATGACTTCTGCCAGCGAAGTCGTGCTGTCGCATGCTCTGCGCGAAGATGACCGGCAGGTGTCGCCAAGCCCATTGATTGTCGATGTTCCCGAAGGACGGCTGGAGTTGCCGCATTTCCCGGCATGGCGCGACGTCCTGCATGCGGCACGCCGGTTGGAGCGGCTTCCGGACGGTTTTGCACCGGTCGTGGAGGCAGGCCCGGTTCGCGGCGGGTCACGCGTGCTGGCCGACCAGTCCGCGTGTCCGTTTCGCGCGTTCGCCGCACACCGACTGTCCGCCAGATCGCTCGAACTGCCGGTAGCAGGCCTCGACGCTGCCGCCCGTGGGAATCTGCTGCATTGGCTGATGAAGGGCATCTGGGATGAGTTGAAAACCCAGGCTGCGTTGATGGCGACGCCGGACTCCGAGCTGGCCGCCATCATCGATCATGCAGCCGCAGCTGCCGTTGCAAAAGCGTGTCGGGAAATATCGATCGAAGACCGGTTTGCCGAATTGGAGCGCGGGCGCCTCGCGAAACTGGCACGTGAATGGCTGGACGTCGAGCGCAGTCGCAAGCCCTTCGAGGTTGTCGCGAGTGAGGAGGCACGTCCACTGGTGGCAGGAGGCCTTGTGCTTTCCGGCCGCATTGACCGTGTCGATCGTCTGGAGGACGGCAGTTGTGTACTGATCGATTACAAGACCGGTGGCGCCACACCGAGGCACTGGGAAGGCGCGCGGCCGGAAGACCCGCAACTGCCGCTGTATGCGGTCAATGCGACAGAGGACATTTCCGCAGTCGCGTTTGCGAAGCTCAAGACCGGTGGCATGCGCATGATGGGCTATTCGCGTGACAAGAACGCCTTGCCCAAGGTCATGCAGTATCACGATTGGGGGGGGCTTTTTGGCGAATGGAAGCGGGAAATGGATTCCCTGGCGGCCGGATTCGCTGCAGGAGATGCAAGGGTCGATCCGAAGAGTCTCGCGCAGACCTGCCGGTACTGCGACCTTCAACCGCTGTGCCGCGTGCACGAGCGCTTTTCCGCGCTGACGCTGGACGAGGAGGGGGCCGTCGGAGAAGCGGTCGCTGAAGGAGAGGACGAATGAGTCCCCCTTCGAATGTCAACGGTACGATCGCAGATGCAGCGCAACGCGAGCAGGCGCTTGACCCGGAACAGTCCTTCATCGTGCAGGCACCGGCCGGGTCGGGGAAGACCGAATTGCTGGTGCGCCGCTTTGTCCGATTGCTTGGGACGGTCGAGCGACCCGAGGAAGTGCTGGCGATTACCTTCACGCGCAAGGCCGCAGCCGAAATGAAAAAACGCGTGCTCGCCGGCCTTGATGGCAAAGGCAATGCACGCGACCTCGTGCCACGGCTGCGCATCATGACCATTGATTCGCTGTGTGCCTCGCTCACCCGGCAGATGCCGGTGCTGGCGCGTTTCGGTGCGCAGCCTGGCATCGCGGAGACTGAAGAGGCGCGGGCGCTATATCTCGATGCGGCGATGCGCACGCTGGCCCAGGTGGAGGGCACAGGGCCGGCCGCGTTGCAGGTTGCGCGCCTGCTGGCGCATCTTGACAACAACGTGGCTGAAGCCGCCAAGCTGCTCTCCGGAATGCTGGCCCGTCGTGACCAGTGGCTGCGGCATGCCGGCAATCCGCCGACACGCGCGGAACTGGAGGCGGCATTCTCAGCAGAGCGCGAGCGGCTCATCGCGCATGCCATGTCGTTGCATCCGGGGGCGTCTCCCGAGTTTGCAGCGGAAGTTCTTACTCAGGCAGGTACATGGCGCAAGAAACCCAGGCCCGCGCCGGCGGAGCTCGTCAACAATGAGCCATTGCGACTGGCGCTGTTTGCGCTAATGCGGATGCCGCCAGCCACCTATTCGCCAGCCCAGTGGGAAGTGCTCGAGTCGATACTCGCTCTGCTCAAACTTGCTGCCGCCGAACTCAAGCTGGTGTTTGGCGAACGCGGGCAGGCGGATTTCACTGAATACGCCCAGGCCGCGGTCATGGCGCTGGGCAGCGCGGACGATCCGAGCGAACTGCTGCTGCGCATGGATGCGGGCATCCGGCACATCCTTGTCGACGAGTTCCAGGACACCTCGGTCAGCCAGTGGGATTTGCTCGAATGCCTGACCGCCGGATGGGAGCCGGGCGATGGGCGCACCGTATTTGCCGTGGGCGATCCCATGCAGTCCATCTACCGCTTTCGTGAGGCGGAGGTGGCGCTGTTCCTGCGGGCGCGACATGCCGGGTTGGGTACCGTTTCATTGCAGCCCCTGGCGCTGTCAACAAACTTCCGCTCCCAAGCCGGCATTGTCGATTGGGTGAATGCGACCTTCTCACGCGTGCTGCCAGTGGAAGAGGATGAGTCATCCGGTGCGGTTCCCTATGCCCATGCCGTGGCGCACCCGGCAAGGGGGCGCCTGGACGGGCCTGCGGCTATCTGGCATCCGCTGACCGATCAGCAAACGGCGCGTCACGACGAGGCACAACGCGTGGTCGCGATCGCGTGTGATGCGCGCTGCGAAAACCCGGCCGGGACCTGCGCGATACTGGTGCGAAATCGCAGTGCGCTGGCCGAAATCGTTCCCGCGCTGAACCTTGCCGGCATTCGCTTTCGTGCCGTGGAGATCGAGAAGCTCGGCGAAAAGCAGGTCATCCAGGATCTGGTTGCATTGGTGCGCGCTCTTGCCCATCCTGCTGATCGCGTTGCCTGGCTGGCGGTGCTGCGTGCGCGCTGGTGCGGCCTGCTGCTGGCTGATCTGCATGCTCTGGCGGGCAACGATGAGCCGCAGGGGGGGCAGGCGTCTGACCGCGTTCCACCCGATCGACTGCATCATTCACCGGGCTTGGATGGGCGGACGTTGTGGGAACTCATGCATGATCCTGATCGACTGGCGCTGCTTTCTGCAGACGGCAGGCAGCGGATCGGGCGCATGAGGATGGCGCTTGCGCCCTACCTGGAGAATGCGCTGCGGGATAGCCTGCGCAACCGGGTCGAAGGGGCCTGGTTTGTGCTCGGTGGCCCGGCTTGCGTGGATGATGCAACCGAGCTTGAGGATGCAGGGATTTTTCTTGACCGCCTGGATGAACTGGAAGATGCGGGCGACCTGGCAGACCTTGCGGTCCTGGAGGCAAGCCTTGATGACTTGTACGCGCTGCCCGACCTCGAAGCGCTGGATACCGACGTGCAGATCATGACCATACACAAGGCCAAGGGGCTGGAGTTCGATACCGTCATCCTGCCCGGCCTTGATCGCGCACCGCGTGCCGGCGAACGTCCGCTACTGGCATGGAAGGAACAGTCCGACGGGAGCATGCTGCTGGCGCCCATCAACGAAACTGGCGATGCCAAGGATCCCATGTTCCGTCATGTCCGGAACCTGCAGCGGGACGCGGAAGACATGGAGTCTGCACGTCTGCTTTATGTTGCCGCCACCCGCGCCAAGTCAAGATTGCATCTGCTCGGCTGCGTGAAGTGCGATGACGATGGCGCGGAGCGCCCGCCTGCGAAGCGTTCGCTGCTGGCAAGGCTGTGGCCGGTCATTGACGCGCAGGTCCGCGATGGGGGAGGTGCTGCAGCGGTTGATGCTTTCACGGCCGGGAGTCCGGCCTTGAAAGCCGGTGTCGGCAATGATGCCGCGTTCGTCATCAGCCGTTTGCCCCTGGACTGGAGTCCGCCTGCTGCGCCACCGGCGGTTGGTTGGGAGGCGAAGGAGCGCGTGCCGGTTATGGGGGATGCTGTGGAGTTTTCCTGGGCTGGTGAAACCGCGCGCCATGTCGGCAGCGTGGTGCACCGCTGGCTGCAGAACATCGCTGAAGATGAAATGAGGGGTTGGAGTCGCGCGCGCGTCGAGGAACTGCGCCCGGCCTTCCGCAGTGAGCTGTCAGCTTGCGGCGTGGAGGAATCCGAACTGGCCCAGACCGCAGGGCGTGTGGCAGCGGCGCTGGCGAACGCACTGGAAGATGAGCGCGGACGCTGGCTGTTGGGTCCGCAGCGCGATGCCCGCAATGAATATCGCATTACTGCGGTGCTGGATGGCGTGCAGCGCCACCTTGTCGTCGATCGCCTGTTCACGGATGCCAATGGGCACCGTCGCATCATCGACTACAAGACCGGCAGCCACGAAGGCGCGGATATTGACGCCTATCTTGATCGCGAACAGGTTCGCTACCGTGCGCAACTGGAACGCTATGCCGCAGCGCTGGGCGGCGGCCGGCCCGGATTGTATTTTCCCCTGCTGGCGGGCTGGCGTGAGTGGTCTTCCGGTTCGGATGACTGACCGGTCAATCGAGCTCGATCTTCGCGTTGCGCGCGATCTTCGTCCACATCCTGGTTTCTTCTGCGATGTAGCGCGCCAGCTCCTGCGGTGAGGTGCCGGCATCAACCTCGAAACCCTCTTTTTCCAGAGCCGCTTTCACCGCACGCAATTGCAGTGCGCGGTTTATTTCCCGGTTGAGGCGATCGATGATCGCACCCGGCGTTCCGGCACGTGCCGCCACGCCATACCAGGTTCCGGAGGTATAGCCGGCGTAACCGGATTCGGTCGCGGTGGGCACATCGGGGAACGCGGCGAAGCGCGCAGGTGCTGCGGCGCTGATGACCTTCAGCTTGCCGGCCTTGACCAATGCCTGCACCGACGAGGGTCCGAACAGTGCGAAGTCCACCTGCTCGGCCAGCATGTCCGAAATGGCCGGGGCATTGCCCTTGTACGGAACGTGAACCAGCTTGATTCCCGCGGCAGCCTCCAGGTTGACCCCGCCGAAATGTCCGGGAGATCCGTTGCCGGTGGATGCATAGGTGATGGTTCCGGGTTTGCTTTTGGCCAGTGCCACCATTTCTGCCAGATTCCTCGGAGCAAAACCGGCACGTGTCACGACAACCTGGTAGTTGGCCGCCAGTCGTGCGATGGGCGCGAAATCCCTGATCGCGTCGTAGGGCAGCTTGTTGTACGTTGCCGCGTTCAGTACCAGTGTGGTCATGCCGGCCAGCAGCAATGTATAGCCGTCCGGTGCCGAGCGGGCCACGAACTCCGCACCGATGATGGTGTTGCCGCCAGCGCGATTGTCGACCAGGATCGGCTGGCCGAGTGCGTCGCCGACAGACTGTGCAACCGGACGGGCGAGGTTGTCGGTGCCCCCTCCGGGCGGAAAGGGAACAACGAGGCGCAGCGGCCTGGTTGGAAATGCTTGCGCACTGGCCGGTGTGGTTGTCATCACCATGCCGGTTGCCAGCACCACCATCAGTGGAATATGAGTCGCCTTCATGCGTGCCCCTCCTGTGTTGATCGCGTGGCGCGGTTCGATGCAGACCGTCAGTGACCGCAGCTCTTGGAGTCGATCATAGGTTTCCCGGGAAAGCGCTGTCGAGGCGGGAAAGCCAAAAGCCGTTTTCGGCTTTGCTGCACAATCCTCCGGCGCATGCTCCATGGCGTGTCAGTGCCCGGACAGGTCGGGGCGTGATAGCATCAGGCCTTATAAGAAAGGCCGGGTTCCGGTGTGCGATTCGGGGAGTTCACCGCTTCCACGCATGCCAGGTATTCACCGCGGAATTCACGACCTGAGGCGGCACCAGTGAGCAACAACTGCTTTGGCAGTCATATCCAGTCGAAACTCTTGAGGAGGAGCACCCAATGGACTCACCCGTTCTGCCATTGACCGGCCTGAAGGTCATTGATCTTTGCCTGGCCCGGGCGGGCCCCACGTGCGTGCGCCACCTTGCTGACTGGGGCGCGGATGTCATCAAGGTCGAGCCGACGGAAGATCTTCGCGGCGATACTGACAAGCGGCATGGCTTCGACAACCAGAATCTGCACCGCAACAAGAAGTCGATGCGCCTGAACCTGAAATCGCCTGAAGGGCATGCGATCCTGATGAAGATGGTGAAGGATGCCGACGTCGTGGTGGAGAACTGGCGGCCGGACGTGAAGCACCGGCTCAAGGTGTCCTGGGAAGACCTGCGCAAGGTGAATCCCAAACTCGTCTACGCCAGCAACTCGGGTTTCGGCCAGGACGGTCCCATTGCCAAGCGCGGCGGTGTTGACCAGATTGTGCAGGGCATGTCGGGCCTGCAGACGGTAACCGGGGAGCCCGGCAGTGGTCCGATGCGCACCGGCATTGCCGTGGGTGATCTCACCGCCGGCAACCTGCTGGCCCTTGGCATCATGATGGCGCTGTACCAGCGTGATCGCACCGGCGAAGGTCGTTGGGTGCAGACCAGCCTGCTGGAATCGCTGATCATGATGATGGACTTCCAGGCGGCGCGTTATCTCATCAAGGGCCAGGTTGCCAAGCCGGCCGGCAACATGCATCCCACCGGCGACACCACCGGCGTCTATCCCTCAAGCGATGGCCATTTCAACATTGCCGGCAGTTCGCAGAAGATGTGGCTGAAGATATGCGAAGTGCTGGGCAAGTCCGAATGGACGCAGCCCGGCCACAAATGGGAGACCAAGGACGGGCGCTTCAAGGATCGCGTCAACCTGCAGGCGGCCATGGGCGAAGTGACAAAGACCAAGCCCATGGACTACTGGATCAAGGCGATGGAAACGGCCGGCGTGCCCTGCGGCCCGATCTACACCATGGACAAGGTGTTTGCCGATGAGCACATCAAATACCTGGGCATGGCGCAGGCTGTGAAACATCCCAAGCTGGGCGAGATCAACATCGTTGCCTCGCCGCTGCAGTTCGTAGGGGCAAGCCGGGCCATTCGCATGTACACCCCGGACATGGGCGAACATACGGATGAAGTCATGCACGGCCTCGGCTATTCCGATCAACAGATCGCCGAGCTGCGCAAGGC
>CAIYPG010000091.1 GCA_903928055.1 uncultured beta proteobacterium
CTGGCCCAGTTTGCTCCGTGAATCAACAGCCTAAGGACAAGGCAAGCCCAGCGCTGGAGTATGCAAGAACTGCTTTGTCAAAATTATCTGAGTTGGATAGTTGCCGCTTGAATAGCTCGCCCTTTAGCTCCGTGAAAAGTTTTTTTCGATCGTCACCATCATCCTCAGTGGTGTTCACGAGTTGAACTCCTAAGTTCAATAACCGGCAAAGAGTGCCGTTTAAACGGTGCCAATCCCGTCGCCAATTTCGGAAATTCGACTGAAATCAACTTGCTACTCCTTTCGTTGTCCAGTTGCGTCCCAACAAAACCGGCGTTGGCCCGTGAGCTTGTGGTGATAGTGCCGGGGTTGAGTCCCGAACAGTATGGGTGCCGTCGTCATTCCGGAAAAGCCCCGCCTGCCCGATTGGGTCAGGTACCGGATGCGGCTGAACCATTCAGCCAGGAAGGCCGGGAATGGCTGGATATGTCTGATAATAATTCCAATAATATAACGCTTTGAATAAGGTATCAGATATGGAATTGATATTTATGAACTGATTGCCCGGGCCGGGCTTCAACCCGGGCTTCGGTCCGCGCTCAATCCACTGGCGGAATGTTCGCCTGCTTGACGATGTTCTTCCAGGTGGCGATTTCCGACTGGATGTATTTGCTGAAAACCTCGACGCTCTTGGGCGTGGGCTCGCTGCCGAGCTTTCTCAGTTTCTCGGTCATCTCTGGCGTGACGATGATCCTGTTCACCACGCCGTTGAGTTTCTGCACGATGTCGTTGGGTGTTGCGCCCTGCACGTAGATGCCGAAGAGGGTGCCGACCACGTAATCACCGAGGCCCGCCTCGCGTGTCGTCGGCACGTCCGGCAGCGAGGACAGGCGCTTTTCGCCGGCCACGGCCAGCGCCTTCACCTGTCCGCCGGCGAGAAAGCCGGTGTACGCCGAGGTGTCCATGATGGCGAAGTCGGCGGTGCCGGTGCGCACGGCGATTGCTGCCGGCCCCGTGCCGGGATAGGGAATGATTTCCAGGCTCAGCTTGTTGCGGATGCGAAACAGCTCCACGGAAAGCTGCGTGCCGAGGCCGCCCGAAGCGGCGTTCATCTTGCCGGGGTTCTTGCGTGCGTACTCGATCAGGTCGAGGGCATTCTTGAACGGCAGCTTCGGATTAACCATGATCACGTACGGTGCTTCGGCGATCTGCGCCACCGGCTGCAGGTCCTTGATCGGGTCGAAGGGCAGGTTGCGGTACAGCGCCGGGTTCTGCGTGGAGGCGGTGGCGCTGTAGAGGATGGTGTAGCCGTCGGGCTTGGACTTGGCGACGTAATCGAGGCCGATGTTGCCGCCGGCGCCGGGCTTGTTCTCGATGATGAGCGGCTGGCCGAGCAGTTTGGAAATCTCCGGCGACATCACGCGTCCCACGACGTCGTTGGCGCCGCCCGGCGCAAACGGCACGATGGCGTGGATGGGCCTGTCCGGGTACTCGGCCTGCGCCACCAGCGTGGCGGACAGGCACAGCAGGCCGGCGGTTACCGAGAGCGTCTGTTTGAATGTGATGTTCATTGCGTTTCTCCGTTGATGCTCGATTAATGATTTGAACTCAATCAAAATTCTCCCTCACCCCAACCCCTCTCTTGCAGAGCGCGCATGCCGATGGATCGGCATGCCGTTCGTCAGGCGAGCCGCATGCGGCTCGAAACCCCTGTCTTACCCCCGGGGGAGAGGGGCTTTTCTCCCTTCTCCCTCGGGGAGGAGGGCCGGGGATGAGGGAAAGAATCACACCGAAGATGCCAGGATCATTTTGGGATAACTTGTAGTTGATATTGGCTGGCTCGCCCCGGCTCAATCCAGAGTCTGGATCTTGGCCCGCGCGACGACGTCCTTCCATGCGGCGATTTCCTTCAGGTACCAGGCGCGGGCATCATCGAGTCCCATGTTCACCGCCTTGGCGCCAACCTTGTCGAACCATTCGGTCATCTCCGGTGTGAGCATGACCTTGTTCAGCGTGGTGTTGAGTTTCTGCAGCACGTCGCGCGGCGTCTTCGCGTTGGCGTAGGCGCCGAAGGTGATGCCGCCGAGGAAATCGGGGAAACCCTGTTCCTTCGCGGTGGGCACATCGGGCAGCGCCGGGTGGCGCTCATTGCCGATGATGGCCAGCCCCTTCAGCTTGCCGCCCTTGATCAGCGAAATCACCGGCGAGGTGTCCATGATCACGAAATCGGCTTCGCCGGCGAGCACCGCGGTGGAGGCGCGGCCGGTGCCGCTGTAGGGAATGATTTCCACCTTGATGTTGTTCTGCAACTGGAACATTTCGCTCTCCAGGCGCGTGGTGGCGCCACCGGCGGCGGCATTCAGCTTGCCCGGATTCTTCTTCGCGTACTCGATCACATCCTTGACGCTGGTGAAGGGCAGCCGCGGATTGGCGACGAAGATGTGCGGGCCGAAACCGAGCACCGCCACCGGCGTGAAGTCATTGATCGGGTCGTAGTTGAGGTTGCGATACAGCGCCGGGTTCTGCGTGGCGCCGCCCGCGGTGAACAGCAGCATGTAGCCATCGGCCGGGGCCTTGGCGACCAGCACCGAGCCGATGTTGCCGCCGGCACCTGGACGGTTCTCGACGATCACCGGCTGGCCCACCGCCTTGCCCAGGTTCGGGGCGGTGACGCGCGCCATGATGTCGTTCGCGCCACCCGGCTCGAACGGCACGATGATGCGGATCGGCTTGTCGGGGAATTCGGCGTGCGCGGCGCCCGCCGTCAGCAATGCGGCCAGAGACAGGCCGCTGAGTAATGCAATGAAGGCTCGGTACATGTTGTCCTCCTTGAAATTCATTTTGCAGAGAATTTTCATTTCGCGGAACGTATCGGAAGGTTCGCTAAAACCTGCCCCCTCCCCAACCCTCCCCCGCTTCGCGGGAGAGGGAGAAGAACCCATCGCTCCTTCTCCCGCTGCGCAGGGTAGGGCGAAGAACCAATCACTCCCTCACCCGCTGCGCAGGGAAGGGAAAAATCGCTCCCTCTCCTGCGCGAAGCGCGGGGGAGGGCCGGGGAGGGGGCGTGTTTGAAGCACGCAATCAGTGCGCCTCCACCTTGCCGCTGCCCATGGCACCCGCGGCGCGCAACTTCTTGATGTCGGCGGCGGAATAGCCCAGGCGTTTCAGGACGGCGTTGGTGTCCTGGCCCAGCGACGGCGGCGCCTTGCGGATCTTGCCAGGTGTGTGCGACAGCTTGATCGGAATGCCGGCTGATTTGCCGTTGGGGATGCCCTTCACCGGCACCACGGCCGCGCGCGCGATGGCCTGCTCCTGCACCACCACTTCGCCGAGGTTGTGGATCAGGCTGTGGGGGATGCCAAGGCGCGTGGCAATCTCGACCCATTGCTTGGCCGTCTTGCTCTTGAAAATCGGCAGCAGCACTGCGTACAGCGCCTCCTGGTTCTGGGCGCGGTCGGAGTTGTTGAGAAAGCGCGGATCGGCCATCAGGTCCTCGCGGCCGATTTCCTTCATCAGCCGGCCCCACATGATGTTCGTGGAGGCGCCCATGTAGAACTCGCGGTCGCTGGCCTCGAAAATGCCGTAGGGGGCGAGGAACGGGAAGTAGGGGCCCCAGCGTCCCGGCACCACGCCGGTGGCACTCGAGTCGAGGATCATGTGGGTCATCTGCACGATGGCCGTCTCATACAGCGAGGTGTCCACGTGCTGGCCGCGGCCGCTCACGTCGCGTTCGCGGAGCGCCATCATGATGCCGATGACACCGTGTCCCGCGGTCATGAAGTCGATCGTGGAGGGGCCGATGCGCACGGCGGGGCGGTTCGGCTCGCCGGTGATGCTGAGCGCGCCGGCATAGGCCTGCATCAGCAGGTCGAAGCCGGGCAGCCTGGCCATGGGGCCGGTCTGGCCGAAGGCCGAGATGCTGCAGAGCACGGCGCGCGGGTTGAGCTTCTCGATCACCTTGTAGCCCAGCCCGAGGCGTTCCAGCACGCCGGGCTTGAAGTTCTCCAGCACCACGTCGGACTTGCTGATGATGTCCTTCACCAGCGCCAGTCCCTCGGAGTTCTTCAGGTCAATGACCACGCTTTCCTTGTTGCGGTTCAGCGCGGCGTATTCGGAAGAAAGGTCCATCTTCTTGCCGAAGCGCGCCGAGCCCCACGAGCGCGCATGGTCGCCGCGCGGTGCCTCGACCTTGATGACTTCGGCGCCGAAGTCGCCCAGCGTCATGGCGCACATCGGCCCCGAGGCGTGTCCGCTCAGGTCGCAAACGCGGATTCCCGCCAGCGGCATCAGCCGCTTTTTCGGCGCGGCTTTTGCCACGGGTCTTGTCTTCTTCGTTACCTTGGCCCGGGTTGCGGCTGTCGCCTTGGTTGCGGCTTTGGCCTTCGTCACGGCCTTCGCCTTGGTGCTTGCCTTGGTCTTCTTTGCTGTCTTTGGCATGGATGCTCCTTGGTTGCAGTTTCGACGTTCAGTCGATGTTTGGTGATTGTTCAGGGTTTCAATACGACGCGGCCGACGACGTCACCGCCTTCGACCATGGCATGCGCTTCGGCGGCCTGCTCCAGCGGCAGCACCTTCGCCACGCGCGGTTTGACCTTGCCGGAGGCGACCAGCGCCACGGCATCCTCCAACTGGTCGCGGCGGCAACTGCCCACACCGATGAACCGGGCGCGCTTGAAGAAGATGCGCGCCGGATTGATGGAAATCTCCTCGCGGAACAATTGCCCGACGAAGGCGTAGCGGCCGCCGACGGCAAGGCTCTTGAAGCTGGGCGTGAAGACACGGCTGCCGACGTTGTCGATCACCACATCGACGCCCTCATCCTGTGTGAGTGCATTGACGTCGCCGGAGAAGTCCTTGCCGTCAGGCGCGACGATGACATGGTGCGCGCCGATGTCGAGCAGCTCCTGGCGCTTGGCCTCGGAGCGGGTGACCGCGATGACGGTGGCGCCGGAGGCACGGGCAATTTCCACCGACGGAATGCCGCAGCCGCCGCTGGCGCCTGTGACCAGCACGCGTTCGCCGATCTGCACCTTGGCCACGTCGCGCACGGCATTCAGCGCCACGCCGGTGGAGGCGCCCAGCATGCAGGCCTCCTCGAAGGTGAGGCTGTCGGGGATTTTCACCAGCGCTTCTTCGGTGATCGCCACGTACTCGGCATAGCCGCCGCGCACGCCGCGGCGCTTCTTGCAGGCGGTCTCCATGCCGTTGCGGCAGCGCCGGCACATGCCGCAGACCTGGAAGGGCTTGCAGCAAACGCGGTCGCCGGCTTTGAGCGTGGTGACCAGGTCGCCGACTTTCTCGACGGTGCCTGCCACTTCATTGCCGAGCACCATGGGGAAATGCACGCCGCGCTGGTAGGCGCCGTTGCGCTCCACCACATCGTGATAGGACACGCCCACCGCGCCGACCTTGATCAGCACCTCGTTGGCCTTGATCACGGGGACGGGCATGTCCTCGATGCGCAGCACCGAGGGCGCGCCCTGCTCGTGCATCACAGCAGCTCTCATGATTTCACCTTGAGTAACTT
The DNA here is from genome assembly GCA_903928055.1 of uncultured beta proteobacterium. Classification (GTDB taxonomy): domain Bacteria; phylum Pseudomonadota; class Gammaproteobacteria; order Burkholderiales; family SG8-39; genus CAIYPG01. The sequence goes on from CAIYPG010000091.1 coordinate 5,507, forward strand.
GAAGGCCGGCACGCAGCGCCCGTCCGGCCATTTTTCGATGACTGTTTCCACGGGCGCGTTGATGCTGACGGGCATCGTGGCCGGCAGTTTGTCCAGTTTGTCCATAAGTCGGCCGAACATGCGCACGCCTTCCTCCATCTCGGCGAGGATGACGACATAGGGCATGAGGTCCTCGAACTCGGGCAGGTAGCTGCGCGCGTAGCGCACCCAGCTGAACACCTTGCCGCGTCCGGAAAGCTTGGTCCACGACCACGCCGTGCCGCCACAGTACGGGCAGACCGGCACGATGGGGTAGCGCGGCCGCCGGCAGCCGTCGCATTGCTGCACGTTGAGTTCGCCTGCGGCGAGGCCATCCCAGTAATGCGCGTTGTCGGCGTTCACCGCCGGCAGGAGGCTGGCCGGGTCCTGGGGAAAGCTGCGTTCTGTGATAACAATTGTCATGTTGATTCGCCTGTAATCACGTATTTTTACCGAAAATGACAGAATCGCCGACCGGCGTTCCCCATTGCATGAGCTCCGCCCCCTTTACCTGGCGTGCGCCGCATTCGCCGCGCAACTGGCGCGTGATCTCCAGCATCTCGAACCAGCTGTTGAAGTGGCCGCAGGACAAAAAGCCGCCGTTCGTATTCACCGGCAGATCACCGCCCGGCCCGATGCGGCCGTTCTGCACCCAGTCGGCGCCTTCGCCCGGCTCGCAGAAACCGAAGCGCTCCAGGCCCCACAGCACATTGGGCGAGAAGGCGTCGTAGGTGTAGAAGGCGTCGATGTCCTTGGGCGTCACGCCGGCCATGCGATACACGAGCTGGTCGGCCGGGGGCTGCCAGTCGAATTCATCGGCCTGGTTCACGCCGAGGCCGGGCTGGCCGAAGATGAATTCATTCGGACCGGCATGGATGCCCTGGCTGCCCAGCAGGTAGACCGGCGCCTTGGCGCAGTCGCGCGCGCGCTCGGCGGTGGTGAGGATCAGCGCCACCGAACCGTCCACCGGCACCGAGCAGTCGAAGAGGCGCAGCGGCTCGACGATGTAGCGTGATGCGAAGTAGTCCTCGCGCGTCAGCGGCTTTTGCATCACCGCTTCCGGGTTGAGCATGGCGTGATTGCGGAAGGCAATCGGCACCTCGGCCAGCTTGTCCGGGTTGATGCCGAACTTGTGGAAGTAGCGTTGCGCTGCCAGGCCGGCGCCCGCGACCGGTGCGGTGAGGCCCGCGTGCGGCGTTTCGGCATGCGGCCCGCCGCCTTCGCGGAGTGATTCGCCGAAGCTCGGGCGCTCCTTGGAGCCGTGGCGGCCGAACTGCGAGTTGTTGTAGGCGGCAAAGACGAGCACGTAATCGGCGAGGCCCCAGGTGAGCGCCATCGCCGCGTGCGTCACCACCGTGGCGCCGAAGCGGCCGTGGCTCCAGGTCTGGCTGTTGAAGCGCGTGTTCAGGCCCAGCATGCTGGCGGCAAGGTCGTAGTCCTGGCCACGCGGTGAGCCGATCTGGATGATGAGGCCGTCGATTTTCTTGCGATCAAGGCCGGCATCGGCAAGCGCCAGGTTGACGGCCTTGTGCGCGAGGGTGATGGCCGAGTCCTCAGAAGTGCGGAACAGGCCGGGTGAGCCGGCGCCGACAATGGCGACCGCGCCGCGGGGGTTGAAGAGGCTCATGTGCGGCCTCGGTGATTGCTTTTATGTACCACTACGCTCTCCTGTCGGTTTTCTCCCTTCTCCCGCCGGGAGAAGGGTCGGGGATGAGGGAGGAATTTCTTGCGCCAACTTTCATTCGTGCCATTCGCCTTTGCTTTTCCCTCACCCCTGGCCCCTCTCCCCGGGGGAGAGGGGAAGTCTCTGTGTCAATTATCAATCCTGCAGTGGCAGCTATTCGTGCCATTTGCCTTTGCTTTTCCCTCACCCCTGGCCCCTCTCCCCGGGGAGAGGGGAAGTCTCTGTGCCAATTATCAATCCTGCAGTGGCAGCTTTGCCCGGATGACCACTTCCTTCCAGCGCGCCATTTCCTTGTGATAGTCCTCGGTGAATTCCTCCACGTTGGCATCGCCGGGCTCCATGCCGTTCTGCCGCAGGCTGCGGCTGACCTCGGGTGTGGCGAGGGACTTGATGACCGCGGCGTTCAGCGTCCTCACGATGGGCAGCGGCGTGCCGCCCTTGGTGTACACGCCGAAGTTGGTGCCGATCACGTATTCGGGCAGCCCGGCCTCGCGCGTGGTGGGCACATCGGGCAGGCCGGAGAGGCGCTTGGTCGCAGCCACGGCCAGGCCGCGGATCTTGCCGGACGGAATGAGCGAGGCATAGGACGACGCTTCCATGGTGCCGAAATCGGTTTCGCCCGCGGCGATGGACAGTGCCGCCGGGCCGGTGCCCTTGTAGGAGATGATCTCGACCTTGGTGTCGATCAGGGTCTGCAGCAGGATGGCAGCCATGAAGCTGGAATTGCCGGCGGCCGCGGCGTTCAGTTTGCCGGGATTCTTCTTCGCGTATTCCACGAACTCCTTCAGGTTCCTGGCTGGCAGCGCGTTGCTCACGCCGATCACGTAGGGACTGCCGCCCAGCGGCGCAACCGGCTGGATGTCCTTCACCGGGTCATAGGGCACGTTCCTGCGCAGTGCCGGCACCAGCGCGATGGCGCCGCCCGAGAACAATATCGTGTAGCCGTCGGGCGCAGCCTTGGCCAGTGCCTCGAGGCCGATGCGTCCGTCGGCGCCGGGCATGTTCAGGATGATGATCTGCTGGCCCAGCGTCTTCACCATGGGCGGCGACACCAGCCGCGCCAGCGTGTCGTTGGAGCTGCCCGCAGCGAAGGGCACGATGGCGCGAATGGGCTTGTCGGGGAACTCGGCACGGACGGTGCTGGCCGAGGCCAGGCATGCCAGTGTGATGGTCGTGGTCAGAATGCGCAGCGGCTTATTCATGATGCCTCCTTTGATGCTTTCTGTGTTTCCAGGAATCACGGACTTGTGCTCACGCCGTGTGGTGTTGGGTGTTGGAAAAGAACTGCCGGACCATGGCGCCCACGTCCGGTGCCGCGGCGATGTTCCAGCATTGTGTGCGCAGCGCCTCGACCTGTTCAGGCGGCAGCACCAGGGATGCCTGGCCGCGAAATTTTTCATCCAGGTCGGCGTCGGTCATGGGGCGTCCCAGGCTGCCGATGCATTGCGGCAGGTGATGCCGAAAGTTGCGGCCGTCCTTGAGCGTGACCGTCACCGTGGTGGCCTCCGCAGGCATGTTTTCGTCGGCCTCGAGCGTGATGCGGGCACGCAGGGCGGCCACCACCGGATCGGTGGCGCATTGTTCCGTCGCCTCGCGCAGGCCGGCCCTGCGGTAGAGCAGCGCCACCGCGGCCCAGTGTTGCGCGCTGACCAGGCACTCGTCGCGATCCTTGGGCTGCTGGCGGTTGCACAGGTGCACGGTGAGCGGATGCACCCGCAGATGAACGTTCTCCACCGTTGCCGGATCGAGCTGGTTTTCATTCGCCAGCCGGATGCAGGCGTCGGCGCCGGGGTGATTGACGATGCCCGAGGGAAAGGGTTTGTAGGACAGGTTGAGGATTTCGAAATGGCTGCCCAGCCGGTCGATGGCGGCGGCCGGATTGGACGGATTGGCCAGCACGGCGGCATAGCCCTTCGGACCTTCGATGGGGTGTTCGGAATTGTTGAAGCCGCGCGCGGCGAGCAGGGCCGACATCAGGCCGCTGCGCGCCGCCTGCCCGCCGATGATCTTTGAGCCCATGCTGCCCTGCGAGGCACGTATGCCGGCAGCCTGCGTGACAGCCAGGCCGATCGCCCACACCATCTGGTCCTCGTTCAGTTTCATCAGCTTGCCTGCGGCAACGGCGGCGCCGATGACGTTCGTGACACCGTGCACTGACAGGCCGACATGGCATTTCGCCGGCGGCGCCGCGATGACATTGGCCATGCGGCAGGCCACCTCGATGCCGAGGATGAGGGCGTGCACGAATTCCTCGCCGCTGATTTTGTGACCGCCGCTTTCGGACAGCGCCAGCAGCACTGCCGTGGACGCACCGGACGGATGGGCGACGGTGGCCAGATGGGTGTCGTTATAGGAATGCACGAAGTTGCTCATGGTGTTGAGCATTGCCGCAGTGGGGGCGTCGACGCGCCGCCCCAGGCCGATGACGGTGGCCTGGGGCGGACCCGAAAAATCCTCCAGCGTGGCGAGTGCGCGCTGCACGATCGTCTCCTGGCAGCCGCCCAGCATGCAGCCCAGGGAGTTGTGGAAGGCACGCACGCCTTCATGGCGCACCCGTTCCGGCAGGTCCTCGTAGCGTGACTGGACAAGGTAGCGGACCAGCGGTCGGGTGACTTCGAGCAACGTTCTCTCCTTTTTCCGGTGCGCCGGAACCTTAGTACGCAGGCGGCAGCCGGCCTGGGCGCTCTTGGCGGTTGCGTTGCCGGGTGTTCCGGTCTGGCAACGGTGGCGTTTTCAGCGTGGGCTGGGCCTGCGTGACCCGAAGAATGGAACGTTGGCGCGCCAAGATAAAGCGCATATGAAGACTAGCTATTATTCCGTAATAGAATAGCTGGGGATTCCCGGGAAAAGGCAGCGCGAACATGGATCTGAAGCAACTGGAGTGCTTTGTCCGCGTTGCGGAACTGGGCAGCTTCACGAAGGCGGCAAGCACCCTGTCGGTGGCCCAGCCGGCGCTGAGCAAGCGGGTGCGGCAACTGGAGGTCGAGCTGCACCGCACCCTGCTGACGCGCAATGGCCGCGGCGTGAGCCTGACCGAGGAGGGTGCCATGCTGCTGGCCCATGCCAAGGGCATCCTCGAGCAGGTCGATCGCGCCCGGCAGGAAGTCACGGGAATCCAGGGCCTGCCGATCGGCAAGGTGGTGGTGGGCGCGCCGCCGGCGGCGGGCAAGGCGCTGATCGCACAGACCCAGCTGGTCACGACTTTTCGCGAGCGCTTTCCCAAAGCGCAGCTGGAGATCATCGAGGCGAAGACCTGGTCGATCTATGAATGGCTGCTGCTGGGGCGGGTCGACATCGGCATCCTCTACGATCCGCGGCCGTCGCCGGCCATCGAATTCAATGTCCTGGGCGAAGAGGAAATCTTCCTGGTGTCACGCAAATCGGGCAGCGGGCTTGCGCCGGGAAAGAAGATCCCGCTCCGTCAGCTCGGGCGCTATTCGCTGATCCTGCCGAGCTATCCCCACGCCATGCGGGCACTGGCCGATACCGCTGCGGCGGAAGCCGGGATCAAGCTCGACATTTCCATCCAGATCGAGGGCGTGCCCTTCATCCTGGAACTGGTGAACAAGGGCCTGGGGCACACGCTGCTGCCGCGGAGCATCGTCGAGACGAGCAATCTCGCCGCAAACCTGCAGGTGAATCCCTTTGTCGGGCCGCGCCTGGCGCGCACGCTGACGGTGGGGGTGTCCTCGCAGCGCCGCGTCACCCACCTCACGCGCGAGACAGTGAAGCTGGTGATGCACTACCTGAAGCTGGGTGCGTCCTATTGATTGCTGCGGCGTGAATGTTGCAGGCTGGACGTTGCAGCGCGGACGTTAAAGCCCGGACGTCAAAGCCCGGACGTCAAAGCCACTTTGCCTTGCGGAAGCGCCAGAACAGCCAGACGTCGATGGCCGTCATGAGCGCGATCGTCGCCGGATAGCCCCAGGCCCAGCGCAGTTCGGGCATGACATCGAAGTTCATGCCGTAGATGCCGGCGATCATGGTGGGGATGGCAAGCAGCGCGCCGTAGGCCGCCAGGCGCTTGGTGGTTTCGTTCTCGTTCATTGTGGTCAGCGACAGATTGACCGACATGGCGGTGACCACCATTTCACGCAGTGAGTCGACTGACTGGTTGAGGCGCACCAGGTGGTCGTTGACGTCGCGAAAATATTCCTGCGTGGAGGCGCAGATCTGCGGCACCCGTCCGCCATGCAGCTTGCCCACGCCTTCCAGCAACGGCGCGACGGCATGCTTCAGCACCATTGCCTTCTGTTTCAGGGCGTACAGCGCCTCGACGCTGGCCCGGCCGGGGACTTCGGAGAACATGCGCTCCTCGATGCGCTCCAGTTCGATTTCCAGTGCGTCGAGCACCGGGAAGTAGCGGTCCACGACGTTGTCCATCAGCGCGTACAGCACGAAGGCCGAGCCTTCCTTCAGGAGTTCCGGTTCGCGCTCGCAGCGCGCCCGGACGGCGGCAAAGCCCTTGTCGGTGCGACTGCGCACCGAGAGGACGTAGTTCGGGCCGGCGAAGACATCGACTTCGCCCACTTCGAGTCCGTCCTCCTTCAGTTGCGGCGTATGCAGCACGGCAAACAGCGAGTCACCGTACTCCTCGATCTTGGGACGCTGGTGGCCGTGGCGGGCGTCTTCGACGGCCAGTTCATGCAGGTCGAACTCGTGCTGCATCACCGCCAGTTCGCCGGGGCCGGGATCCGAAAGCGCGACCCAGACGAAGCATTCCGGACGGTGCACGTACTGGTGGATCTCGTCCGGCTTGATGTCGCCGAGCTTTTTCCCATCCTGGTATGCAACGCAACTGACGAGCATGTGAGGCTCTCGATTCCTGTGAGTAATCTCAAAAACAACCTTGGCATCCCTGGTTCGATTTTTCCCTCATCCCCGGCCCTTCTCCCCGGGGGAGAAGGGAGAAAAGCCCCTCTCCCTCGGGGAGAGGGATTGGGGTGAGGGAGAATTTCGAGATGCGTTGTTGTGCGACGATGATAACAATTGCGTAGAGGTCTGTCGGCTAAAATATCACCCTTGCACTGACGAAACTCTGATTATGTCCACTGCTTATCCTCCCGCCCCTGCTTCTGCCGCCCGCTGGAAGCCCAGCGTGACCGTGGCGGCCGTGGTCGAGCGTGACGGCCGTTTCCTGCTCATCGAGGAGGCCGACACGTACGAAGGGGGGCGGCGCGTCTACAACCAGCCGGCCGGCCATTGGGAGCCGGGCGAGACGCTGGTCGAGGCCTGCGTGCGGGAAACCCTGGAGGAGTCCGCGCATCGCTTCACGCCGACGGCGCTGGTGGGCATCTACCACTGGCGCCATCCATCCTCGGGCACGGACTATCTGCGCCTGGCGTTCTGCGGCAAATGCGATGGCGAGGTGGCGGGTCGCGCGCTGGATCCGGCCATCCTCGGCACGGCCTGGCTGACCGCGGAGGAACTGCGTGCCGCCGGTCCCGCCCGGCAGCGCAGTCCGCTGGTCCTGCGCTGCATCGAGGACTTTCTTGCCGGGCGGCGTTATCCCCTGGACCTGCTGTCCCATGTCCTCTGAGAATCGACATGCTTTCTGTTTCAGGGGGTGCTTCAGTGTCTGAAGCACCCAGCAAGGCCCGTCGCGTCGTGGTCGGCATGTCCGGCGGCGTGGACTCGGCCGTGGCGGCGCTGCTGCTCAAGCGCGCCGGCCACGAAGTCACCGGTCTCTTCATGAAGAACTGGGAAGATGACGACGATGACGAATACTGTTCCACGCGCCAGGACATGATCGACGTTGCTTCGGTTGCCGATGTCATCGGCATCGACCTGGAGGTGGTGAACTTCGCTGCCGAATACAAGGACCGCGTGTTCAGCGAATTCCTGCGCGAGTACTCCGCCGGGCGCACGCCGAATCCGGACGTGCTGTGCAATGCCGAGATCAAGTTCAAGTCCTTCCTCGACCACGCCATGACGCTGGGTGCGGAACACATCGCCACCGGCCACTATGCCGGCGTGCGCGCAGGCGCACGGGGCGGCGTGGAACTGCTGCGGGCTGCGGATGGCAGCAAGGATCAGAGCTACTTCCTGCACCGGCTCACGCAAATGCAACTGGCGCGCGTGATGTTTCCGCTGTCGGGACTGAAAAAGACCGAGGTGCGGCGTATTGCCGAAGAGGCTGGGCTGCCGGTATACGCAAAGAAGGACTCCACCGGCATCTGCTTCATCGGCGAGCGGCCGTTCCGCGAGTTCCTGAATCGCTACCTGCCGAAAAAGCCGGGCGTGATGCGCAGCGATACCGGCAAGGTGGTCGGCGAGCACATCGGCCTTGCCTTCTACACCATCGGGCAGAGGAAGGGCATCGGCCTCGGCGGGCAGAGCGGCAATCCTGAAGGGGCGTGGTATGTCGCAGCCAAGGACATGGCGGCGAACGAATTGATTGTCGTGCAGGGCCATGACCATCTGCTGCTGCTGAAGGGCCGGCTCGCGGCGGAGGACCTGTCATGGGTGGCCGGTGAAGCGCCCACGGTTGATGCCGCGTATGGCGGCAAAACGCGCTATCGCCAGGCCGATGCCGCCTGTCGCATCGCCCTGCCGGAGGCCGGGCGCCTGGAAGTCGCGTTCGACCAGCCGCAATGGGCGGTCACGCCCGGGCAGTCGGTGGTGCTGTATCAGGGTGAGGTGTGCCTCGGCGGGGGCGTGATTCGCTCGGGGTGAGTTTCAAAACGGCGATTGGCCATCCGGACGGGGTCAGGATGGCCCAATGCTCATTCCTCCAGCTTGATCCCGAGGTCGTCGACCAGCTTGAGCTGGCGGGAGACTTCGACGGCAAGCAACTGCGCAAACTGCGCGGGCGTGCTGCCGACCGGGAATCCCCCTTCGGCCTCAAGGCGCTTGACCACGTCGGGATGTCGCGCGGCTTTCGACATCTCCGTGCCAAGGCGATTGACGATGGATTGGGGGATCCCGGATGGGCCGATGAAGCCGAACATGCTCGAGTAGTCGTAGCCCGGCACGCCCTGTTCTGCGACCGTTGCAACGTCGGGAACCAGCGGACTTCGCTCCAGGTTTCCAATCGCGACAAGATGCAGTTTCCCTGACTTGATGAACGGCAGGTTGGTCAACAGTGAACCATAGGTCATATCGATACGACCCGACATCAGGTCGCTCTGCAATCCTGCCGCAGACTTGTAATGCACAAAGGTGACCTGCGTATTTACCAGCGAGTGGAACCAGGCTGCATTGATGTGCGGCCCGCTACCCGCGCCTACGGTGGCGATATTGACCTTGCCGGGATTTGCCCTGGTGTAGGCAATGTATTCCTTGACGTTCTTGAACGGTGCCGACGGATGTGCCACCAGTACCGTGGATCGTTTGCTCATCAGGGAGAGTGGAGTGAAGTCCTTGATCGGGTCGAAGGGCTGGGGCTTGTACAAGGCAGCGGCGGCCGGAAAGCTGCTCGATATTCCCAGCAGCGTATAGCCATCCGGCGGTGACTTTGCCACGTGACTGGCGGCAAGCGTCGTGCCGGCCCCGGGCTTGTAGTCAACGACAAAGGGCTGACCAAGGGATTCAGAAAGTTTCTGCCCGTACATTCGGGCCTCCAGGTCATTGGAGGCCCCGGGGCCGGTCGAAACAACGATTGTGACCGGCTTGGATGGATAGGTTTGTGCCCATGCAACGCCGCAGGTGACCACAAGTGCAACTGCGGTGCCCAGCATTTTCCAGTGCATGATTCCCTCCTTTGGGGTAGTGGATATCGTACGCCCGGGATGGGCTACGGCTTCTTTTTCCGATATGTTATGCCAGTCTGTTGTTCTGTATTACGGTGAGGTGTGCCCCGGCGGGGGCGTGATAAGGTAACCCGCCTTGGTTGCATGCGGGCCGGGATGAAGGGATGCCGGGTGTTTTTTTACAGGCGACCGTTTGCCAGTACTGGCAAAATGAATGTGCGTTTGATCACAGGCTTTTTTTGACGGGTGGCCGCGCTTCCGCGCGTTTCCATTCCTTACCAGTGGGTGTCGGCATGACGAAGTTCTTTCGATGGGTGTTGATCTGTTTTGCGCTGGCTGCATGCCATAAGGAGGAGCCTTCGCAACAGAATGCGGCCTCTGCGCCGCAAAGTGTTTCCCCGCCCGGGGCGGCAACGGCAAAAGTGCCGAATTGGGTCAAGAGCGCGGATATTCCGGAAAATCGCGGGGCCATCTACTACGATGCTGCCCTGATTGGCCGGGCGGGCGATGTCGCCACCCTCTGGCGGCTGCTGGATTACACGGAAAGCCAGACGACGGGGAGCGGGGGTGGGCAGCGCACCTACCGATCGCAGAAGTACCAGGATGAGGTCGATTGCACCAAGGCGCAGAGCAGGACGGTCAAGGTGATGGAATTTGCCGAGCCCATGGGTCGCGGCGCGACAGTCGGGGAGTTCAGCACCCCGGGCGGATGGCAGCCATTGTCATCCGAGAGCCCGTATTTCAGGATCGCCTGCGGGAAGGGTTAAGGCGCCCGGGGCGACGGTCCCGGATGGCGCCCGGCGACGACCTACTCTTTCGGCGCGGTGTCCACGTAGGACGGCATGTCGGCCAGCTTGTCCAGCAGCCGCCCGAGGTTGCTGTGCTCTTCGCGCAGGTCCATCTGCCCGAAACGGAATTCCAGCCAGCCCAGGCATGCACCCACGGCGATGTCGGCAAGCGTGTAATCGTTGCCGGTACACCAGGGCTTGTCGCCGAGGTCGCGGTCCATTGCGGAGAGGCCTGCTGCGACCTTGCCCATCTGGCGTTTCACCCAGGCAGGGCTTTTCTCGCCGTCGGGACGGGCATTTTCCATGCGTGCCGCGATGCCCGCATCAAGCACGCCGTCGGCCAGCGCCTCCCAGCGGCGCACTTCGCTGCGTTCGCGATTTGATGCGGGGATCAGCTTGTTGACCGGTGAAACGTTGTCGAGGAATTCGACGATGACGCGCGAGTCGTACAGGCAGCGGCCATCTTCGAGAACCAGCGCCGGCACCTTGCCGAGCGGGTTGTAGTCGGGGACCCGGGTGTCAGCAGCCCAGGGATTGTTGATGTCGAAGTCGCATTCGATCTTCTTTTCGGCAAGGACGATGCGAACCTTGCGCACAAAGGGACTCGTGGTCGAACCGATCAGTTTCATGGGTGCCAGGGAAGGGTTTTCCGATGCCGGCGCAATGTGTTCTTATTGCATGCTCGAGCGCCAGATTGAAGTCGCGATTATAACATGGGACCCAAGCCGATCAGGCGTTGTGGCAGTGGCAATCAGGCGTTGTGGCCGTGCCGATTCGGCGTTGCTCAGGCATGCTGAAGGCATTCCGGCGCAGCGGCTGGCAGGGGGCGCATGTTAAGATCAAGCCTTGCTTCACGCGCCATTCCGGGCCGCATTCCGGCTCCACTGCAACGCCATTTCCCGACGCCATTTCCAACATGAATTCACCGCTTACCGCCCTCTCTCCGCTTGATGGCCGCTACGCCTCGCAGCTCGATGCGCTGCGTCCCTTCTTCAGCGAATTCGGACTGATACGTCATCGTGTGCGTGTCGAGATCGAATGGCTGATTGCGCTCGCGGCCGAGCCGGCGCTGGGCGAGATCCGTCCGTTCACGCCGGCGACGGTGGCGGCGCTGCGGGAACTGGTCGATGGGTTCAGCGAGGCCGACGGCGCGCGCGTCAAGGCGATCGAGGCCGAGACGAACCATGATGTGAAGGCGATCGAGTACTGGCTGAAGGAGCGCGTGCGCGGCAATGCCGAGGCGCTTGCCGCGGCCGAGTTCATCCACTTCGCCTGCACCTCCGAGGACATCAACAACCTGGCCTACGCGCTGGCCATCGAGTCGGCGCGCGAAAAAGTGCTGCTGCCCTCGCTGGATGAAATGATCGCGAAGCTGCGCGACATGGCGCATGCGCAGGCTGCGGTGCCGATGCTGTCGCGCACCCATGGCCAGCCGGCCACGCCGACCACGCTGGGCAAGGAAATCGCGAATGTCGTGGCAAGGCTGCGGCGTGCCCGCGAAGCCGTTGTGCGCGTGAAGATGCTCGGCAAGATCAACGGTGCCGTGGGCAATTACAACGCGCACCTGGTGGCCTACCCGGGATTTGACTGGGAGGCGTTCGCGAAGCGCTTTGTTGAGTCGCTCGGATTGCAGTTCAATGCCTACACCACGCAGATCGAGCCGCATGACAGCCTCGCCGAGGTGCTGGACGCGCTGGCGCGCACGAACACCATCGTGCTCGACCTCGACCGCGACCTGTGGGGTTATATCTCGGTGGGCTATTTCAAGCAGCGGGTGAAGGCGGGCGAGGTTGGGTCCTCCACGATGCCGCACAAGGTCAACCCGATCGACTTCGAGAATTCCGAGGGCAATGTCGGTGCCGCGAATGCGCTGCTTCGGTTCCTCGCCGACAAGCTGCCGGTGTCGCGCTGGCAGCGCGACCTGTCTGACTCAACCGCACTGCGGAACGTGGGTGTGGCATTCGGGCATACGCTGCTGGCCTGGAAGTCCTGCCTGCGCGGCCTCTCAAAGCTGGAGGTCGATGCGGTGCGCCTGGCTGATGACCTCGACGCAAACTGGGAAGTGCTGGCCGAACCGGTGCAGACCGCCATGCGCCGTTACGGCATGGCCAATCCCTATGAGCAGTTGAAGGAGCTGACGCGCGGCAAGCGGCTGGACGGCGCGGCGATGCGGCAGTTCATTGGCACGCTCGCCTTGCCTGAGGCGGACAAGAAGCGGCTGCTTGAGCTCACGCCGGCCAGTTATATCGGCAAGGCGGCCGAGCTGGCGCGGAAGATTTAGGAAGCAGGCAGCGACGGCAATCATTGCCGTCATTCCCGCGAAGGCGGGAATCCAGTTTTTGCCTTTCTTTTAAGTTTCTGTTTCGGCTTCGCCGAGTAACTTTCTTTGCTTCGCCAAAGAAAGTTACCAAAGAAAGGCGACCCCTACGGTGCCGGTTCCGGCGCTTGCGCGCCGGAACTCCCCTGCGATGCTCAGTCGCCTCGGCCGCTGCGGAACTCGCCGTCTTCGCTTCGCTCGCGGCTCAGACAGTCCTCGCGGAAGGCCCCTAGGCTCCTTGCGCTTCTCGGCGTCACCAAAGGGGAACCCCAACAGCACACCATTGGTTTGCTTTTGAATTTGGCGATGTTGGGGCGCCTTGGACGTCGCCGAGCAGCACAGCCGCACTCGGAGGTTTCGGC
>CAIYPG010000092.1 GCA_903928055.1 uncultured beta proteobacterium
CCCTGTCTGGCTTGCGTCTGGTCCGTACTGTGTAATTGTTGGGCTGAGGAGTGGTAGTTCAGTTGGTTAGAATACCGGCCTGTCACGCCGGGGGTCGCGGGTTCGAGTCCCGTCCACTCCGCCAAGTCTTCCAGGCGAACCATGGTTCGCCTTTTTCGTTTCTGATGCTCGTGCTGTCCGGCAGTCACGCCAGGCAGTTCGAAGCCCGCACCACACGAGAAAGCGGCGAGTAAGCTCACATGAGCATGTTTGACTGGGTACACAACAACAAGCGCCTGATGCAGGTGATCTTGGCGCTGGTCACGCTGCCGTTTGCCTTTTTCGGCGTCGAGTCCTACCAGGCCATGAATGCCGTCACGGAGGTGGCTTCCGTGGACGGGCAGAAAATCACCGAAGACGAATTCGGGGAGGCATTGCGCCAGCAGCAGGACCGCCTGCGCGGCATGCTTGGCCGCAATTTTGATCCGGCAATGCTGGATTCCCCGGAAATGCGCAACGAACTGATCGATGGGATGATTTCCCAGCGCCTGCTCACGCAGGAAGCGGTGCGCTCCCGGTTGAACATCAGCGATGAGCGCCTGCGTGAAGTGATTGCGTCGATAGCGGCCTTCCAGGTGGACGGAAAGTTTTCCGCCGCCCAGTATGATTCGGCCCTGAGGGCGGAGGGCCAATCACCCGCGAATTTCGAGAACTCGCTGCGGCGCGACCTCATGATCCAACAGCTTGCTGCGGCGCTGTCCGATTCCGGCATTGCATCCAAAACGGCGGCCGGTCAGCTCGCCGCATTCCGTGGCCAGAAACGCGAAGTGGCCGAAAGCGTCCTGACCGCGGCGCAGTTCGCATCGCAGGTCAAACCAACGCCAGAGGCGGTACAGGCCTTCTACGATGCGAACAAGGTGCGTTTTCAGGTTCCCGAACAGGTACGGCTTGAATATGTCGTCCTGAATGCCGATGCACTGGCCGCCGCAGAGCCGGTTCCCGAGGACGAAATCAAGCAGGTATACGAAGCGAACCTGTCGAAATACGGAGACCTTGAGCAGCGTCAGGCGAGCCATATCCTGATTGCTTTCAAGCAAGGGGCGAGTGACGCGGACAAGGCGAAGGTGCGCGAGCGGGCGGCGCAGATTGCCGAGCAGGTAAAGAAATCTCCTGCCAGTTTCGCGGATCTTGCGAAAAAGAATTCCGATGATCCGGGTTCGGCGCCAAAAGGCGGAGATCTCGGATATTTCGCCCGGGGCATGATGGTCGGGGCGTTCGAGAATGCCGCGTTTGCCATGAAAGTAGGTGAAATTTCCGCGCCGGTCGAGTCTGAATTCGGCATGCACATCATCCGTCTCACAGGCATCAAGCCGGCGAAACTCAAGAGCCTGAATGATGTCCGGGCCGGCATCGAAGCCGACCTGCGCAAGCAGAAGGCCGGCCGCCGGTTTGCGGAAAGTGCCGAAATGTTCAGCAACTTGGTGTATGAACAATCGGATTCACTCAAGCCTGTCGCGGAAAAATTCAAGCTGTCCATCCAGCAGTCCGCGTGGATGACGCGTGATGTCCCCAGTGTGGCGCAGTTCAGGAACCCCAAGGCGCTGGCTGCAATCTTTTCCGATGACGTCATCAAGAATCACCGCAATTCCGAGGCTGTCGAAGTTGCGCCGGGAACGCTGATTTCGGCGCGCCTGCTTGAGCACAAGCCGGCATCGCAGAAGCCCCTTGATGAAGTGCGCGCCGACGTGGTCAGGCAGCTTGTCGCCAAGGAATCGACTGACCTGGCGCGCAAGCAGGGCGCTGAAAAGCTTGCGGCACTGAAGAAGGGCGAGGCTGCCGCGTTGAGTTTCGGCCCGGCCAAGATTGCCACCCGTGACAAGCCTGAAGGGCTGCGCACCGAAGCGGTCGGCCAGGTGTTTCGTGCCGATGTCTCCAAGTTGCCGGCCTATGTCGGCATCGATCTGGCTGAAGGCTATGCGATATACCGCATCAGCAAGGTCATTGCCGTGGATGTCGATGAGGCCAGCCAGAAGAGCATCCAGACCGAACTGGCGCGCATGCTGGGCGGGCAGGAGTTCCGCGCCTACCTGGCCGGGCTGCGTGCCGGCAACAAGGTCGAAATCAACAAGGATCTGCTGCAGAAGAAGGCGCAGTAGCGGCGTCCTGAAGCGAAGCGAGGGGCGTTCGCCCCCCGTTCATCTGCAGGGAAATCAGGCGGTCTCGTGGTCGCCCATGCCCCCGACAACGGTATTGAAGCCGCCATCCACGTAGGTGATTTCTCCGGTAATTCCCGCAGCAAGGTCGGACATCAGAAAGGCGGCGGCATTGCCGACGTCATCGATGGTGACATTGCGGCGCAGCGGCGCATATTCCTCCACGTGCTTGAGTATCCTGCCGAAGTCGGCAATGCCGCTTGCCGCAAGGGTCTTGATCGGGCCGGCCGAGATGCCGTTCACGCGAATGCCTTTTGCGCCAAGGCTGCCTGCCAGGTAGCGCACGGAAGCCTCCAGGCTGGCCTTGGCCAGTCCCATGGTGTTGTAGTGCGGAACATTGCGGATCGCACCCAAATAGCTGAGCGTCAGCAGCGCTGCCTGACGGCCCTGCATCAAGGGCAGCGCCGCCTTGGCCAATGCGGCAAAGCTGTAGGCGGAAATGTCGTGGGCCATATGAAAGGCTTCGCGCGACAGGCCGTCGAGGAAATCCCCGGAGATGGCTTCTTTGGGGGCGTAGGCAATGGCATGCACCACGCCGTCGAGGCTGTCCCAGGACTTCGCGAGCCCGGCGAATGAGTCGGCAATTTCCGCGTCGCTGGCGACATCGCAGGGAAAGATGAGTTTCGATCCCAGGCCCGCCGCCATCTCGGTGATGCGCTCCTTGAAGCGATCGTTCTGGTAGGTGAACGCGAGTTCTGCGCCTTCCCGCTGCGCCGCACGGGCAATACCGTAGGCGATGGATCGGTTGCTCAGCAGACCGGTGATCAGAATGCGCTTGCCAGCAAGAATTCCCATGGATGCTCCGCGTATTTTGGTGCAAATGTTGGTGCAACTGTTGTTGCAACTGTCGGTGCGGCCGGATTATAGCCTGAGGGGCGCCCTGCGCAGCCGACAACCGCCCCCTTGGTGCAATTTTCGCTACACTCCCGTCATGGAATTCCGGCTGCCGAAAGCGCAGAATCCCGTCGGACCGTGCTGGGCGCTTGCCGCCGTGTTGCTCGCCTTCCTGGGCGGATGCGGACGCGCCTGGAACGACCCCTATCCTGTCGGCGAGCGCGGCGCAAACATCCTCTACAGCGCTTTTTCGGATCGTCCCAAGCATCTCGATCCGGCGCAGTCCTATGCCGAGGATGAGAATCAATTCATTGCGCAGGTCTATGAGCCACCGCTGCAGTACCACTATCTCAAGCGTCCTTTCACGCTGATTCCGGGCGCAGCAACCGAACTGCCCAGGCCGCGCTATTTCGATGCCGGCAATCGCCCCCTGCCGCCGACGGTCGATGGCGAGCGAGTGGCCTACAGCGTGTATGAAATCCATATCCTTCCCGGCATACGGTATGCGCCGCATCCGGCATTTGCCGTCGATGCGGCAGGCAAGCCACTCTACCTTTCGCTGGATGCCGCGGGCCTGCGCGGCAAGTACCGCCTGCTGGATTTTCCGGCCACCGGATCGCGTGAACTCACTGCGGATGATTACGTCTATGAGATCAAGCGCCTGGCCCATCCGCGTGTGAATTCACCGATCCTCGGGCTGATGGGCGATTACATCCTCGGCCTGAAGGACTATGCCGCGCGGCTTGCCGCCGAAGACAGCAGGCTCCAGGCCGGGCGCAGTCGCGGCGACAGTCCGGCCTTTCTCGACCTGACGCAGTATGATTTTGAGGGGGCGAAAGTCGTTGATCGACATACCTACCAGATCCGCGTGAAGGGCAAGTATCCGCAGTTCGCCTACTGGCTCGCCATGCCGTTCTTCGCGCCAGTGCCGCCAGAGGCCGATCGTTTCTATTCACAGCCCGGCATGGCCGAACGCAACATCACGCTGGAATGGTATCCGGTCGGCACCGGCCCCTACATGCTGACCGAGAATGATCCGAATTCACGCATGGTGCTGCAGCGTAATCCGCTGTTCCGTGGCGAGGCTTATCCCGCGGAAGGTGAGCCTGGGGATCGTGAGTCGGGGATGCTGGCGGATGCGGGGAAGATGGCGCCTTTCATTGATCGCATTGTCTTCTCGCGAGAGAAGGAAAGCATTCCCCGGTGGAACAAGTTCCGGCAAGGCTATTACGACAGTTCAGGGATATCGAGCGACAACTTCGATAGTGCGGTTCAGGTTGGCTCGTCGGGGGAGGCTGCGCTGTCGCCGGAAATGGAGCGGCGTGGCATACGACTCGAAACGTCAGTCGCGACGTCGAGCTATTACCTTGCATTCAACTGGCTGGATGCGGTGGTCGGTGGCAGCAGTGGTGATGCGGTCCAGCGTGAGCGCGCGAAAAAGCTGCGCCAGGCGATTTCCATTGCAGTCGATTTTGATGAATACATATCTATCTTTGCAAATGGTCGTGGTATTCCGGGGCAGGGACCGATACCGCCCGGGATATTCGGATTTCGCGATGGTCCCGAAGGAATCAATCCGCTGGTCTATGAGCGCGATGGCGGCAACAATGCGGTGAAGCGCCGTTCGATCGATGTGGCAAAGCGCCTGCTCGCCGAAGCCGGCTACTCTGGTGGCCGCGATGTGAGGACGGGGCAGCCGCTGGTGCTGTACCTGGATACCACCATACGTGGACCAGAGGACAAGTCGCGCCTTGACTGGTATCGCAGGCAGTTCGAGGGCATTGGCGTGCAACTGGACATCCGTACCAGCGACTGGAACCGCTTCCAGGAAAAGGTGAGGAAGGGCAACACGCAGATGTTTTTCCTGGGCTGGAATGCCGACTATCCCGATCCGGAGAATTTCCTGTTCCTGCTGTACGGGCCGAATTCGGGAGCGAAAAACGGCGGTGAAAACAAGGCGAACTACCAGAACGCCGAGTTCGACCGCCTGTTCGAGCGCATGAAGAACATGGACAACGGCCCTGAGCGCCAGGCGGTGATCGACCGCATGGTGGCCATGCTGCGCGATGACGCGCCGTGGGTGTGGGGTTTCCACCCCAGGGATTACGGCCTTTACCACGCCTGGCTGAGCAACGTGAAGCCGAACCAGATGGCGCGCAACAGCCTGAAGTTCTATCGCCTTGATACGGACCTGCGCGAGCAGAAGCGGGCTGAATGGAATCATCCGGTGCTGTGGCCGATACCGCTGTTCATGCTGCTGCTGGCGCTGTCCGCGCTGCCGGCCTGGCGGAACTGGCGCGCCAGGGAAGAACGGACCGCGCAGTCGGCACGGGAACTCGGGGGGGCGGCATGACTGCCTACATCGTCCGCCGCTGCCTGTATGCCGTGCTCATTCTGATCGGCGTCAACCTCATCACCTTCTGGCTGTTCTTCAAGGTCAACACGCCGGACGACATGGCGCGCATGCAGCTCGGGAACAAGCGCGTAGCAGCTGAGGCCATCAACCGGTGGAAGGCGGACCGCGGCTATGACAAGCCGCTGTTCTACAACGCCGGTGCCCAAGGGGCGGCGGCGCTCACCGACACCCTGTATGTCGGCAAATCCCTGGAGATGTTCCGCTTCGAATTTGGTGCGGCCGATGACGGGCGCGACATTGCCCATGAAATCACCACCCGCATGTGGCCCAGCCTCGCCCTCGCTTTGCCGGTATTCATCCTGGGACTGGCGGTCTATATCGCCTTTGCGCTGCTGATGGCGTTCTTCCGCGCCACCTATATTGATTTCTGGGGTGTGGTGCTGTGTGTGGCGATGATGTCGATATCCGGGTTGTTCTACATCATCGGCGGCCAGTACCTGGTCGCCAAGATCTGGGCCCTGGTTCCGATTTCGGGTTACGCGCCCGGATTCGATTCGGCGCGCTTCCTGATGCTGCCAGTGCTGGTGGGGCTGGTCGGCGGCCTGGGCAGCAGCGCGCGCTGGTATCGAACGATCTTCCTTGAGGAGGTCAGCCGCGATTACGTGCGTACGGCCCGGGCCAAGGGGCTGGCGGAGACCACGGTGTTTTTCCGCCACGTCCTGAAGAACGCGATGATTCCCATCCTCACCGGAGTGGTGGTGTCCATCCCGCTGCTGTTCATGGGCAGCCTGATCACCGAATCCTTCTTCGGCATTCCGGGCCTCGGCAGTTACACCATCGAGGCGATCCAGGCTCAGGATTTCGGCGTGGTGCGCGCCATGGTGTTCATCGGCTCGGTGCTCTACATCGCGGGCCTGCTGCTGACCGACATTTCCTACACCCTGGTTGATCCCAGGGTCAGGTTCGAGTAGGGACGGGCCCGCCATGTTCCTGCCCGTCATTCTCTGGACCGATGCGCTGGTATTCCTGCTGCTCGCGGTGGTGTGCACCTTTGCAATGCATGCGCGCCGGCAGGAGCACCTGCGCGCGTCCTGGCGGCGCGTGGCGCAAAGCCCGGCGGCGATGAGCGCGGCAGTCATCCTTGGTGCATTTATTATTATCGGTTTCATGGACTCGATTCATTTCCAAAGGACTTTGGAAGTGAATAATGATCAAACATCAGTGTCGACTCCCCGACTTGCCGGCGCTGGAACGATTTACGCGCCGGAGGTCAAGAGCGTCCTCGATCTGGCGCTGGATCATCTGGCCTCGCGCTCCGAGCGCACCTATTCGGCACCACTGGCCACGAACGCCTTTTCCAGGGAGGCAACGGAAGGTCCGAACGGTGAGTCGCTGCGCGACTATCCGCGGCTGCGCTATGGCGGAGCGCACCTCAAGGATCCGCAGGCGCAATGGCTGCCCGACGTGGTGCTGACGCTGGTGCGGGGCGCTGCGCTTGCAGTGGTCATTTGGTACGTGCTGTCGCTCCTCGTGCTGATTGCAGCCCGGCCCGACGATATGCCGGTCAACGTCTTTACCGCGAACGTGTGGCGGGGTGAGACCGAATTGCCATGGCGCACGGTGCTGGTCACGCTCGCACTGATGTTGCTGGTTGCGCTTCCCGTTGCGCTGCTGGCGCGCGAATACCATGTGCTCGGCACCGACAAGGTCGGCCAGGACGTGCTCTATTTGTCACTGAAGAGCGTGCGCACCGCGCTGGTCATCGGCACGCTGACCACACTGGTGATGCTGCCCTTTGCGGTGTTGTTCGGCATCATGGCGGGTTATTTCCGCGGCTGGATTGATGACCTGATCCAGTACCTGTATACCACGCTCAACTCCATTCCCTCGGTGCTGCTCATCGCCGCAGCAGTGCTGGTGCTGCAGGTGCAGATGGACGCGCGGCCGGAGCTGTTCCCCACTGCATCGCACCGCGCCGATTTCCGGCTGCTGTTCCTGTGCATCATTCTCGGCATCACCAGCTGGACCGGGCTGTGCCGGTTGCTGCGCGGCGAGACGCTGAAACTGCGCGAGCTGGAATACGTGCAGGCGGCGCAGGCCTTCGGCGTGTCGGACTGGCGCATCATGTGGCGGCACCTGCTGCCGAACGTCATGCACGTCGTGCTGATTTCCGTGGTGATGGATTTTTCCGGGCTGGTGCTTGCCGAGGCGGTGCTGTCCTATGTCGGGGTGGGCGTCGATCCGACCATGACCAGCTTCGGCACCATGATCAATGCGGCACGGCTGGAAATGGGACGTGAGCCCATGGTGTGGTGGTCGCTGGCCAGTGCCTTCGTGTTCATGCTGCTGCTGGTGCTGGCCGCGAACCTGCTGGCCGATGCCGTGCGCGACGCCTTTGATCCGCGGGTGAGGGTGCTGGCGAGAAAGCCGGCCGTACTGGATGCCACGGAAGGAGCGGCGGCATGAGGGGCGACGTCCTCCTCACCGTCTCCGGCCTGAAGACCTGGATTGATGCCGAGCCCGGGCCGGTGCGCGCCGTGGATGGGCTCGACCTCGAAATCCGCCGCGGTGAAACCTTTGCGGTGGTGGGTGAATCGGGCTGCGGCAAGAGCATGGCGGCCCTGTCCATTCTGCGGCTGCTGCCCGAGGCCGCGCAGGTCGTGGCCGGCTCCGCCCGCTTCGGCAGCGCTGCAGAGAGTGATCGTGCCGACCTCTTTGGCCTGTCCGAACGCCACATGCGCGATGTGCGCGGCCGGCGCATTGCCATGATTTTCCAGGAGCCCTCGACCAGCCTGAATCCGGTGCTGACCGTCGGCGAGCAGATCGGCGAGGTGCTGAAGCGCCATGCCGGGTTCACGGGTCCGCGCGCGGAACGGCGCATCATCGAATTGCTGGACAAGGTCGGGATCCCCGATCCGGTCCACAGCATGCATTCCTATCCCTTCCAGTTGTCCGGCGGCATGAAGCAGCGGGCCATGATCGCGATGGCGCTGGCCGGGGATCCGGACCTCCTGATTGCGGATGAGCCGACCACTGCACTCGATGTCACCATCCAGGCACAGGTGCTGGACCTGCTGCGCGACCTGCAGCGCGAACGCGGCATGTCCATCCTGCTCATTACGCATGACCTGGGTGTTGTTGCAGGCATGGCCCATCGCGTGGCCGTCATGTATGCCGGGCGCATCGTGGAAGTGGCTGACCGTGAGCGATTCTTTGCCGCGCCCCAGCATCCCTATTCGCGCAAGCTGTTCGAGGCGCTGCCCGGTGTGGGGGCAAGGCAGAGCAATGGCGAACTCTCCGTGATCCGCGGGCAGGTTCCGCCGCTGACAGCGGCTTTCCGCGGGTGCCGCTTTGCCGATCGCTGCGATTTTTCCTATGAGCGCTGCGGCGAGGGCGAGCCGGAGCTGACGTCAGTGCTGCCATCGCATCAGGTGCGCTGTGTGCATGTGGCCGAGCGGGGTGTGTTTCCGGGCATCAACCTTGCGGCAAGTGCCGGTGTAAGAGCATCGTCCGATGTGGCGCAACCGCTGCTGAGGGTGCGTGACCTCAAGGTGCATTTTCCGGTGCGCAAGGGACTGCTCAAGCGTGCCGTCGGGCACATCAAGGCGGTGGACGGGATTTCACTGGAGGTCGGCGCGGGGCGCACGCTGGCGCTGGTGGGCGAGTCGGGCTGCGGCAAGACCACCGCAGGCAAGGCCATTCTCCAGCTCATCCGGCCCACTGCGGGTTCGGTCGAGTTCGATGGAACCGAACTGACCGCATTGCGAGGCGATGCCCTGCGGCAGCGGCGCGGTGATTTCCAGATCATCTTTCAGGACCCCTATGCGTCCCTGAATCCGCGCATGCGCGTTGGCGAAATCCTGGCCGAAGGCATGGTTGCACTGGGCACCGGGGAAGACGACATGCGGCTGCGCATTGCCGAGTTGCTGGATCAGGTCGGATTGCCGCAGGCGGCGGCACGACGTCATCCCCACGAGTTCTCGGGCGGCCAGCGCCAGCGCATTGCGATTGCGCGTGCGCTCGCGGTCAAGCCACGGCTGATCGTCTGCGATGAGCCGACCAGCGCGCTGGACGTTTCGGTGCAGGCACAAATCCTGAATCTGCTGAAGAGGCTGCAGTCGGAGCTCGGGCTGTCCTACCTGTTCATCACCCACAACATCGCGGTGGTGGACTTTCTTGCCCATGAAGTTGCCGTGATGTACCAGGGCCGTATCGTGGAGCGGGGAACAGCACACGAAGTACTGCATGCACCGCGGCATGACTACACGCGGACGCTGCTCGCTGCGGTACCGAAGATCGGGAATGCGTGAACTGAACTGAGCCGAGCCGAGCCGGTCTCAGCCCGCCATGCGCCTCAGCTCGCGACGCGTGGTGCCTTGTTGGCGGCGCGCACCCGTGGGGCAGGCGAGTTCCTGGTGGCCTTGATGGCAGATTTGCCCGCTTTGGCGGTGGGTCGGCCTGCACCGGCCTTGCGCGGTGTGGCAGCGCGCGGTGCCGGGCTGCTGACCACCACGCTGCGTTCAATTTTCAGTTTTTGTCCCGCAGCAAGCCGGCCGATGGGGTTCCAGTGGCGCAAATCGTCAATGGACACGTCATACCGCTTTGCAATGGATGCCAGGGTCTCGCCCCTGGCAACGGTGTGCGTGGTCTTTTGCATGACGGTGCGCGTGGTTGCTGCGCGCTCCGGGAGCGGCGGTGGCGAAAACACCGCGGGCAATGGTTGCGCGGCGGCATCGGAGCCCTTGACCGGCAACAACAGCTGGAAGCCCGGCGCAACCCGGGTGCGGGCAGTGATTCCATTCACCTGCCTGAGGCGGGCAAGCGTGATGCCGGTATTCGTGGCGAGCTTGTCCAGCTTGTCGCCTTTCTTCAGGGTGTAGGCCTGCCAGGACACCAGCGGCTGGCTGTGGTTTTCCAGGTTGGCGAGGAATATCTCGGCGTGGTCTGCAGGCAGCACCAGCGTGTCGCTGTGGGCGATGACCGGCCGGTTGTGCGCGGGGTTCAGCGCGATCAGTTCTTCGACCGGCATTTCCGCCAGCGCTGCGGCGAGGCGGATGTCGATGTCCTTGGTCGGAACGGTCACGAAGTAGCGCTCGTTCGGAATATGGTCCAGGTCGATGTTGAACGCCTGCGGACTGGCGATGATGTTCTTCAGCGCCTGCAGCTTGGGCACATAGTAGCGAGTCTCCTGCGGCATGGAGAGGCTGAGGTAGTCGGTGGGCAGGCCGGCCTTGCGGTTCTTCTCGATGGCGCGGGCGACGGCATTCTCGCCCCAGTTGTAGGACGCCAGCGCAAGATGCCAGTCGCCGTGCATGTCATACAGGAATTGCAGATAGTCCAGCGCCGCATTCGTGGACGCAATGATGTCGCGGCGCGCGTCGTACCACCAGTTCTGCTGGAGGTTGTAGGTCTTTCCGGTGGACGGGATGAATTGCCAGAGGCCCGAGGCCTTTGCGCTCGAGTAGGCCATGGGGTTGAATGCGCTTTCCACCATCGGCAGCAGCGCCAGTTCGGTGGGCATGCCGCGTTTTTCCAGCTCCTCGACGATGTGGTACAGGTAACGTTTGCTGCGATCGACCATGCGCTTGATGTCGCCGGGCCGGCTGGCGTACCAGATCTGCCGGTCGAGTACGAGCGGGCTGCTCAGGTTGGGCATGGCAAAGCCGTTGCGTATGCGTTCCCACAGGTCATCCGGCGGCGTGACCAGGTCGATTCCGCGGTAAAGCGGCACCGCATCAGTAATGTCGCGGACCTCATCAAGCGGTTGGTTCAAGGCGCCGGAGGCAGCGACGGCCACCGGTATGTAGCGCTGTGGTGCAGCCGGAGCGCGCTGGGGCACGGGACGGGAGGATGCGACTGCGGGTTCGGCAGGCAGCGGCGATGGCGCCTGAACCGATGGTCTGGCGCTCGTTGCTGCGGCAGCAACAGGGGGGGCGATGACAGCCTGCGCATCGGGCGTTGCGGGAACGCTGCCGCATCCGCAGAGGGTTGCAGCAAACAGCAGCGCAAATGTGGACGCGAATGCGGGAAAGGCGTGGGGGCGGTGATAGGCCACTCTAGCTCCTAGCCTCCCTTCCATTTGACCGGCGAATGGTAGCGGACAGACTGGACCGGGTCAAGGCAACAGGACCTTCTTAAGTCCTTGTGTTTTGCGCATTTTTCCCTGCATTTTCCGGACGGATTGCATCTTGTTCCGCAGGTCCGGCACCGCGCCCCCGGCCGGCCTAGGTCTTGTGGAAATGCAGAAAGGCAAAACGTGCCAGTTCGGTTGCCGAACGAAGGCGCAGTTTCTTCTTGATCCCGGCGCGATGGGTTTCGATGGTGTTGATGCTGCGCCCGAGCCTCTTGGCAATCTCCGCCTTGCGTAGCCCCTTGCCGATCAACTGCAGGACTTCAAGCTCGCGATCGCTCAGACGCGACAGCACGGACAGGGTTGCCGGATCGTCGGAGTTGCCGGATTGGGGATTGCGGGACGCGGCACTGAGGTAGATTTCGCCGTCGCGGACCTGGCGGATTGCAGCCACCACGTTCCTGGGAGCCATCTGCTTGTTGATGTAGCCCCGGGCACCGGCGCGGAGCGCCCGGTCGGCGTACAGTGATTCCTCATGCATCGACATCACCAGGATCGGCATGTCCGCGTGCATCGTGCGCATCGTGCGGATCAGCTCGATGCCCGATTCCTCGCCGAGTGAAATATCGACGATGGACAGGTCGGGCGCCTCTTCGCGACAGATGTCCACCGCCTCGCTGACGCTCGATGCAATCCAGTGCACGTCAAGGTCGGGCTCGTGTCGCAGCAACTGGGCCAGTCCTTCAACGACAATCGGATGATCGTCGACGATCAGCAGCCTGGTACGTGGTCCGCAGGCTTCCAGGGGGGCAGGGCTATTCATTGGCATGCACTTGTTCAATGATGATGGCGGATCCGCCGCCGGTCGGTTGCGTAATCTTGAGTTCCAGGCCGAGCACGCTGCAGCGGTAACGCATGATCTGCAGGCCCAGTCCGGCAGAATTTGCGGTACTGGCGGCGTCGAACCCTATGCCATTATCGATGATGGAAAGGATCAGGTGCCTGTCGTCGTTGGCGAGGGTTATCCTGATCCGGCTGGCGTTCCCGTGGGATATGGCATTGGTGATGGCCTGCTGTGCCATGCGATAAAGGTTGTGTTCGAGAAGTGCGTTTTCCGGAACCGGCTGCCCGCTGGGCGCGAAACGGCATTCTATGCCGTACATTTCTGCAGTGTCACTGGCCAGTCGTCCGAGCGCGGTAGCCAGCCCGCCTGCCTCCACGGCAACGGGGTTCAGTCCGCGGGCCAGCAATCTTGCCTGGGAAATGGTTTCGCTGATCTGGCTTCCGATGCGGCTGGCCAGTTCAATTCCGTCGTTGAGTCTGAGGCGAAGGTCCTTTGCAAGTGCTTCAACCATGAAGCCCGTGGCCGTCAGCCGTTGTCCGATGTTGTCATGAAGCTCCTGTCCCATCCAGCGGCGTTCTTCCACGCCGAATTGGAAGACCTTCCGTTCGAGCTTGGTGCGCTCGCGGATTTCCTGCTGTAGTTTGCTGTTTGCCTGTTCCAGTTCCTCTGTGCGATCAGCGACGGCTGTCTCCAGGGCGTCGCGTGTCCGCACGAGTGAGCGGATCAGGCCGAACAGCAGAAAGCTGATCACCATGCCGATGACAAGAACGAGGGCGGGCAGCATGTGGCTGAGCGGAGTCGAGTAGGCCTGCGGGAGTCCTTCATAGGAAAGCTCAAGCAGAGCGCCGCCGAATTCGATGCGTGTCCGCTTTTCCAGCAGATTGCCGCTTCGTGCAAGAGGTGATGTTGCGTTGCCGGTGGCGTTGGGATGCAAGGTGCGGGAATCGATCAGGAGATTTCCTTCGGCGGGTGGTGACAGCACTTCCGGCTGTTCTGCGCGACCGACATTGTGTATGCGAACCCGGATGCTCACCAGTGTCGATGGCATGATGGCCTCGGTCATCAGGCGGCTCAGCGAGAACCCCATGCCCACCGTGCCGACGAATGCCTGCCTGCGCTGCTCCAGCGTGTCGAGCGCCGAGCCCTTGTGGTGAACGGCGAGGCGCATCGAAAGCGAGTTGCCCGGCTGGTTTGGTACCAGTTCACCAGAGGATTTCATTTCGGTGGTGTCGCGCAATTCGCCCAGCTTGCTGTTGGCCCGGTTCTGAAGGAGATCAAGCCCCAATACCGCAGCGCCGGACTGGAACGGCTCGAGGTAGACGAGCGGCTGATATTCGGGGCGTTTGCCGGGTGGGCGGATGGCGAAGTCCGGGTAGCCTTCCGGAGAAATGCTGGTGTCGTTCCTGACCGCCAGCTCGAAGCGCGTTTTCATTTCCGCGGGGACATGTGCCGCATAGTTCATGATCAGGACAGCAGGATAGCGGTTGGGCAGATCCAGGCTGGCTACGAAATCGCGGAACTCGCGGCGGGACACATGATCGGAGGCCTGGTACAGACCGCGCAATCCGAACAACAGGCTGGAATAGCTTGTGAGACGGTTGTCGATGGCGCGATGAATTTCGCGGCATTGCTCCTCGAACTGCGAGCGCGCATCGTCTTCGACCTGGTAGGCGACGTAGCGGAATGCCAGTACGCTCAGGGCGATGCCCACGACAAGTACCGTCCAGGCAGACAATTGCCTTCCGCTGACTTTCCCTGACATCCCTGGCCTTCCCCTGCTGCGAAATCGTGTCCGCAGATATTTTCAGTGCTTGCAACCCCAGAGGGGAATTCTAACGCCTGCACTGTTGAATACCGTGCTTTTCATGCCCCGGCAGCGCTGGCGTTCGGATATCAGTATCCGTCCTTTCTTGTGCACCGGAAAAGTGCCATTGGATTCATTTCCAGCGGAGTGCCGGTACAGCCCGGTGCCTTCGCAGCCGGCCAGCGGCGCGTTGCCACAGAACGGCATGTTCGCGCCATAATGTTGCCGCCTGTTGTCGCCGATGGGCCGAAAAGACGACCGCCCAACAGAGTTCAGGAACGGAAAGCGAGCCATCATGCATGATCCCGTGGAAGGTGCAGAACGCGCTGTGACGCAAGGGGCCGTGACTGCCAGTGGCAACGATGCGACGCTGGCGCGCTGGTTCGAAACGCCGCGTGGCGCTTATGTACTGGCGTGGGAACAGGCGCAATACGACAATGCCGTGGATGACGTCTTTGGATTTCACGCCGTGCAGGTCGGGCTGCCGGCGGTGGATTTCCTGCGCGAAAATCGCATACCGCTGCGCATCCGGGTGGGGCAGGAGGCGGGTTGCACGCTGGCCTCAGCCGCCGCGCACCTGCCGCTGGCATCGCACAGCATTGATCTCGTCGTCCTGCCGCATGTGCTGGAATTCTCGGAGCATCCCCACCAGATCCTGCGTGAGGCCGAGCGCATATTGCGGCCTGAGGGGCATATCGTGATTTCCGGATTCAATCCGCTGTCGCTGTGGGGCATGAAGCGCATGCTGGGGGCCACACTGGGCCGGACCGACAGCGCCGAATATCCGTGGCGCGGCCGCTTCATCGGCCTGTTGCGCCTCAAGGACTGGCTGGAACTGCTCGGCTTCGAACTCAATGGCGGGCGCTTCGGCTGTTATGCTCCGCCGTTTGCGCAGGCCAAATGGCTTGAGCGCTTTTCATTCATGGAAAAGGCCGGCAACCGCTGGTGGCCGATCGCCGGCGGTGCCTATGTGGTGAGGGCGATCAAGCGCAGCCTCGGCATGCGGCTGGTGACGCCGCCGTGGCGAGAAGAGCGCGTGAAGCGGCCGGCACTGGTGCAGGTCGCGCGCCGTGACAATGTGATCCATGTCCGGCCCATTCAGAAGAGATAAAACGATAACCATCATCAAAGCGGGGGCAGCAGAAACAATGGGCAGTGCAGGCGAGGCGGGACTTGATTCAACGGCAGTGGTGCGCATCTACAGCGACGGTGCCTGCAAGGGCAACCCGGGCCCGGGCGGCTGGGGGGCATTGCTCAAATGGAATGACCATGAACGCGAGTTGTACGGGGGCGAAGCCAATACCACGAACAACCGCATGGAACTGCTGGGCGTGATCCATGCGCTCGAGGCCCTGAGCAAGCCCTGCAGGATCGAGGTCTACACCGATTCGCAGTACGTGCAGAAGGGCATTTCCGAATGGATCATCGGCTGGAAGCGCCGCGGCTGGAAAACTGCAGACAAGAAGCCGGTGAAGAACGCGGAGCTGTGGCGGCGGCTGGATGAACTGGCGTCCACCAAGGGTCATCGTGTCACCTGGCACTGGGTCAAGGGGCACGCGGGACATCCGGAAAACGAGCGCGCCGATGAACTGGCCAATCGCGGCGTGACTGATCCCGTGGGGAATGCCTGATGCGTCAGATCATCCTGGATACTGAAACGACCGGCCTCAATGCGCGGCTGGGCGACCGGCTGATTGAAATCGGCTGCATTGAAATGGTGAATCGCCGTTTCACCGGAAACAACTGGCACAACTACGTCAATCCGGAGCGCAGGATCGACGAGGGCGCCAAGGCCGTGCATGGCATCAGCGAAGAGTTCCTGGCCGACAAGCCGAAATTTGCCGACGTCTCCGCGGAGTTCGTCGAATACATCCGCGGCGCGGAACTGATCATCCACAACGCGGCCTTCGACATCGAGTTCCTCGATGCGGAATTCGCGCGCGTGGGGCTGGGCAGGGTCGTTGACCACGGGGTCACCATTTCCGACACGCTGAAGATGGCGCGTGAACTGCATCCGGGAAAACGCAATTCGCTTGATGCGTTGTGTGACCGCTATCAGATCAACAACAACCATCGCACCCTGCATGGCGCGTTGCTTGACGCCGAATTGCTGGCTGAAGTTTATCTGGCGATGACGCGCGGGCAGGATAGCCTGGCCATTGGCGTTGAGACGCCGCGCGAGGCTGTGCCGGAGGCCGGTATGGAAAAAGTCAGCACCAAACCGGTCAAACTGGTGTTTCTGGCTGCAGACGCCGAAGAGCGAGGGGCGCACGAAAAACTGCTGGCCGGGATCGACAAGGAATCCGGCGGACGCTGCGTCTGGCTGACGCCGGACAAGGATCCGGATCCGCAAACTGCGTGAACCGCGCCGCTCGGTCCGTTTGCATAGCCAAACCGGCCGCAAGCAGGCCGGATTTGGGGCTGTTTGGCGTATAATTGCGCCTCTTTTTCCACCACACAAAGCGAACAGCGATGAAAGTACTTGTTCCCGTCAAACGGGTCGTTGATTACAACGTAAAGGTGCGGGTAAAGAGCGACGGCACGGGGGTCGAAACGGCCAACGTGAAAATGTCCATGAACCCGTTTGATGAAATTTCCGTGGAAGAGGCGCTGAAACTGCGCGAGGCGGGTGCCGCCACCGAAGTGATCGCCGTGTCCTGCGGTCCCACCGCCTGCCAGGAAACCCTGCGTACGGCACTGGCCATGGGCGCGGACCGCGCAATCCTGGTTGAAACCGATGCCGAACTGCAGCCGCTGGCCGTGGCCAAGCTGTTGAAGGCCGTGGTCGACAAGGAGGCCCCGGGCCTCTGCATCGTCGGCAAGCAGGCCATTGACGACGACTGCAACCAGACCGGGCAGATGTTGTCGGCCCTGCTGGGCTGGTCGCAGGGCACCTCGGCCTACAAGGTTACCGTCGAAGGCGACAAGCTCAATGTCGTGCGTGAAGTGGATGGCGGACTGGAGACCGTGGTGCTGAAGATGCCCGCAGTCATCACCTCCGACCTGCGCCTGAACCAGCCGCGTTACGTGACGCTGCCGAACATCATGAAGGCCAAGAAGAAGCCGCTCGAGATACTGAAGCCGGATGCGCTTGGCGTGGACGTTGCGCCGCGCCTCGTGACGCTCAAGGTCGAAGAGCCGCCCAAGCGCAAGGGAGGGGTCAAGGTGCCTGACGTGCAGACCCTGGTGTTGAAACTGAAGACCGAAGCAAAGGTGATCGAATGAGCATTCTGGTAATTGCGGATCATGACAACGCGGCGCTGAAAAACGCGACGCTGAATGCCGTCGGTGCGGCCTCCAAGATCGGTGGCGACATCACGGTGCTGGTGGCTGGCAGCGGCTGCGCTGCTGCGGGACAGGCGGCAGCAGCGATTGCCGGTGTCACGAAGGTGCTGGTATCCGACGCCCCTTACTACAAGGACGGCTTGGCTGAAAGCCTCGCTGCGCTGGTCGTCGGCATTGCCTCCGGCTATACCCACATCCTCGCTCCGGCCACGGCCTTCGGGAAGACGGTCGCGCCGCGCATTGCGGCGTTGCTCGACGTCGCGCAGATTTCCGAAATCACCGCCGTGGTTTCGGCCGACACGTTCGTGCGCCCGATCTACGCCGGCAATGCCCTGGCGACGGTGCAGAGCAAGGACAAGATCAAGGTCATCACGGTTCGTTCCACCGGCTTTGATGCGGCTTCCAGGACCGGTGGTTCTGCCGCGGTTGAAGCGCTGGCACCTGCGCCCGATGCCGGCCTTGCCACGATGATCGGTCGTGAACTCACCAAGTCCGATCGTCCCGAGCTGACTGCTGCCAAGGTCGTCGTGTCGGGCGGACGCGGAATGGGTTCGGGCGAAGCGTTCAAGATCCTCGAGCCGCTCGCCGACCGCCTCGGTGCCGCCATGGGTGCGTCGCGTGCCGCAGTCGATGCGGGCTACGTGCCGAACGACTGGCAGGTGGGGCAGACGGGCAAGATTGTCGCGCCGGAGCTGTATGTTGCCGTCGGTATTTCCGGTGCCATCCAGCATCTGGCCGGCATGAAGGACAGCCGCGTCATCATCGCCATCAACAAGGATGCCGAAGCGCCGATTTTTGAAATCGCCGATTACGGCATCGTCGGCGACCTGTTCACGGTCGTTCCGGAGCTGGTCAAGGAACTCGGTTGATCCGGTAACAGGTAACGTAACTGACGGGCGCAATAGCGCACAATAAAGCCGCAGTTGGCCGCAGTTCAATGGCCGCTGCGGCTTTTCCTTTTCGGAGCAGATCATGGGTGAATATCGGGCGCCGCTTCGCGACATGCAGTTTGTTCTCAATGATCTGGGCGGGCTGGGGCCGGTTTCCAGCCTCCCGGGCTGCGCCGATGTCACGGCCGAGCTGGTCGAGCAGGTGCTGGAGGAAAACGCGCGCTTTTCCGAAAAGGTGCTGGCGCCGCTGAACTACAGCGGAGATGTCGAAGGGTGCGCCTGGCATGATGGACAGGTGAGCACGCCCAAGGGGTTCCGGCAGGCCTACGAGCAGTTCGTGGCCGGGGGCTGGAACGCGCTGCAGTTTCCCACCGAGTATGGCGGGCAGGGCCTGCCGAAGATCGTCGCCACGCCGGTGATGGAAATGTGGAAGTCGGCAAACATGGCGTTCTCGCTGTGTCCGCTGCTGACCGCCGGTGCAGTTGAGGCCATCCTGCTGACCGGCTCGGATGCATTGAAACAGGCCTATCTGCCGGAAATGATCGAAGGCTCGTGGTCCGGCACGATGAATCTCACCGAGCCGCAGGCCGGTTCCGATCTGGCGCTGCTGCGCACGCGGGCTGAGCGCGAGGGTGATCATTACCGCATCCACGGCCAGAAGATCTTCATCACCTATGGCGAGCAGGACCTCACCGAAAACATCATCCACCTGGTACTGGCGCGGACCCCGGATGCGCCCGAGGGCATCAAAGGCATCTCGCTGTTCATCGTGCCGAAGTTCATGGTCAACGCGGATGGCAGCCTCGGCAAGCGCAATGACGTGCGCTGCGCATCCATCGAGCACAAGCTCGGGATACACGCCAGTCCGACTGCCGTGATGGTGTACGGAGGCAATGAGGGTGAAGTGGGCGAGGGCGCGATCGGCTACCTGCTGGGTGAGGAGAACCGCGGCCTGGAATACATGTTCATCATGATGAATGCGGCGCGCTTTGCCGTGGGGCTGGAAGGCCTGGCGATCTCCGAGCGCGCCTACCAGCAGGCGCTGGCCTACGCCAGGGAGCGCGTGCAGGGGCGCGACGTGGCCGGAAGCGCCGGGGCGGTTCCCATCATCCGGCACCCGGATGTGCGCCGCATGCTGATGTCGATGAAGTCGCAGGTTGAGGCCATGCGTGCGCTCGCTTATGGCGTGGCGGCTTCGACCGACATTGCGCGGCTTCATGCAGACGGGACGGAACGACGCAGGCATGGCGCCTTCGTCGAACTGATGATCCCGATCGTCAAGGGCTGGAGCACTGAGACTGCGATCGAGGTGGCATCGACCGGCATCCAGGTGCACGGCGGGACCGGTTTCATCGAGGAGACCGGTGCCGCGCAGCATCTCAGGGATGCGCGCATCACGGCCATCTACGAAGGCACGACAGCCATCCAGGCCAATGACCTGATCGGCCGCAAGATCGCCCGTGACGGTGGTGCAGTGGCCAAGGGCGTCATTGCACTGATGCGCGCCACCGAGGCTGAACTGGCACAGGCCGGGGCGAGCGACGCGGATCTGGCTGCGATCAAGGGCGCGCTGGCGGCGGGCGTGACGGCGTGGGCCGAGTGCGTCGATTGGGTGGCTGCGCAATATCGCAGCGACATCGTCGCAGTGCATGCCGGTTCGGTGCCTTTCCTGAAGCTCTCCGGCATCGTCACCGGCGGCTGGCAGATGGCGCGCGCTGCATTGGCGGCACACCGGCATCTGGCCGCACCCGGCGCTTCCGACGCGGCGTTTTACCGCGCGAAGATCGTCACCGCACGCTATTTCGCGGAGCATGTGCTTGCGCAGGCGGGCGGGCTGAGCCAGTCAATACGCCATGGTGCGACCAGCATCATGGGTTTGGATAATGATCAGTTCTGAATATTTATCAAAATGGGAAGCGCATTAATAGAATAATTGTTGTCAATAAAAAATAGGGGAAAACATGACTTACGAGACCGTACTGTATGAAGTGATCGACCAGGTCGCCAAGATCACGCTGAACCGGCCTGAGCGCATGAATGCCTGGAGCAACACCATGCGCGAGGACATGACCCGCGCCATGCGTGCCGCAGACCAGGACGACAACGTGCGCGCCGTGGTCATCACCGGTGCGGGACGCGCCTTTTGTGCCGGCATGGACCTGAAGGCCAGCGGCGACAAGACCTTCGAGCGTCCGCAGTTCACCGACGAGGAACAGGCGGCGCGCAATGCCGAATTCACGCTGCCCTACCAGATCAGCAAGCCGGTGATTGCCGCCATCCATGGCGCGGCCGTCGGCGTGGGCCTGACCTATCCGCTGCTGTGTGACATGCGTTTTGTCGCCGAGGACGCCAAAATCAGCTTCATGTTTCCAAAACGGGGCCTGATTGGCGAACTGGGTTCGCATTTCATCCTGCCGCGCATCGTCGGTTTTGCAGCCGCCTCCGACCTGTTGCTGTCGGGGCGCATGATCAACGGCATCGAGGCCGCGCAGATGGGCCTTGCAAACAAGGCGCTGCCAGAGGCCGAAGTGCTGCCTGCCGCCATGGCGCGCGCCAGGGAATTCGCACTGGTCGCACCGGCATCGGTGGCCATTTCCAAACGATTGCTGTGGGAAGGACTGTCCTCGTCCTATGTCACGCTGCGCAACAAGGAGTCGCGCCTGTTTGCCTGGTCGGGCAGCAATGCCGACGCCAAGGAAGGGATCCGGTCATTCCTGGAAAAGCGCAGGCCCGAGTGGACGCTCAGTGCTTCACGTGACCTGCCGGAAGCGCTGAAGGAAAAGGTCTAGCCTCTTCCAGGTGCTGCGCCTGCAGAAGCAGGCGCGGTCTGGTTCAGACCGGATGTCGTGGGGTGCCTTGCGAACGCAGATCAAGGGACGCAAGTCGCAGCGATGCGCCGTCGGGATGCGGCGCGATCGTGAAGCCGAGGGAGCGGGCAAGGGCGATGCCCGCGATATTCCCGGTGAGGATGTCACCGTGCAGGATTGCAATGCCCTGTGCACCGGCCGCGGCAATCGCCTGTTGCACCAATTGCCGGCCCACCCCCTGCCTGTGCCATGCATCTGTGACCACAGCAGCCATTTCGGCTTCGATGAGACCGATGGTCTGCATGGACAGCAGTGCATAGCGGGCCACGCCGATGAAGCACCCCCTGCCTTCGTCATCGACCGCGGCGACGGCGTATTCCCTGCCGGGAATGGGGCGGGTGAGGCGTGCCAGGCGCTCTGCAGTCGGCTGATGGTTCGCCGCGCCGAGGCGGCGGAAGTAGCGCGACTGTGCGGACAGTCCCGCAATGAAGGCGCGCTCGCGCTCGATGTCCCCGGAAACAACCGGGCGCAGCACAAGGCCTGCAGTGTCGGGCAGCAGCGCACTGCTTGGTGCCGGTGCGTTCATGCGTGCTGCGCGTGACGCGAGAGCAATTGCGCGAAGGCAGTGCGCGCGTGCTGCAGGGCGCGGGGGTCGCCGTGCAGCCGCCAGTCGTGCGATGTGGCGAGCACGATGCCGAACATCTCAAACGCGAATTGCCACGGATCGGTGTCGGCCCGCAGATGGCCCTCATCAATGGCGATGCGCACCGATTTCGCGATTGCGCCGCGCAGTTCGCTGAATCCCGCGACCAGTGCGTCGTGGATTGCGCCGGGCCGGTCGTCGTATTCCGCCACGGCACCGAGCATGATGCAGCCGCCGGGCAGCCCGCTGTCCTGCAACCACGCAATCCAGTTGTCGAACAGGGCGCGCATGCGCGCTTCGCCGCGGGCTGCAGCAAGGGCGGGACCGAAGACTTTTTCCGCAAAGCGCTGCTGCGCGGCACGCAGGGTTTCCAGTTGCAGCGCCTCCTTGGAGCCGAAGTGCGCGAACAGGCCGCTTTTGGACATGTTCAGCGCCGTGGCAAGCAAGCCGATGCTCAGGCCTTCCAGTCCGATCCGGCTGGCCAGGATGGCGGCGCTGTCCAGGATGGCTTCCCGGGTTTGCTGGCCTTTGCCCATGGATAATATTATAAAACGATCGTTCGTTTTATTTCAAGCCAATGTCTGATCGCTCCTAACAGGCTGAAAACAATAAAAAAGCCGCCTCGCGAAACGGAGGCGGCTTTTTTGGCGGGGGGCTGAATTACATGTTCGGATAATTCGGTCCGCCACCACCCTCGGGCACCACCCAGACGATGTTCTGGGTCGGGTCCTTGATGTCGCAGGTTTTGCAATGCACGCAGTTCTGCGCATTGATCTGCAGGCGGTCGCTGCCATCATCATTTTTCACGAACTCATACACACCCGCCGGGCAGTAACGGCTCTCGGGGCCGGCGTAATCGTGCAGGTTGACGCCCACCGGCACCGACGCATTCCTCAACGTCAGATGGGCCGGCTGGTTTTCCTCGTGGTTGGTGTTCGACAGGAACACTGAAGACAGGCGGTCGAAACTGATCTTGCCATCGGGCTTCGGATACTGGATGGGCTCGCACTCGGAGGCTTTCTTCAGCATCTCGTGATCAGCATGCTGATGGTGCAACGTCCAGGGAAATTTGCCGCGCAGCGCGAATTGCTCCAGGCCCACCATCATGGTGCCGGTGTACAGGCCCTTGGCCATCCATTGCTTGAAATTGCGTGCCTGCCAGAGTTCGTCGAACAGCCAGGATTTCTTGAAGGCCTCCGGGTAGGACGCCAATTCGTCGTAGGAACGTTCGGCAGCCAGCGCTTCAAATGCCGCTTCGGCGGCCATCATGCCGGACTTGATCGCTGCATGGCTGCCCTTGATGCGCGAGGCGTTCAGGAATCCGGCGTCATCGCCCACCAGGCAGCCACCGGGGAAGGTGAGCTTGGGTAGTGACATGATGCCGCCGGCAGTGATGGCGCGCGCACCATAGACGAGGCGCTTGCCGCCTTCGAGGAAGTGGCGGATTGCCGGATGGGTCTTGTAGCGCTGGAATTCTTCGAACGGGCTCAGGTACGGATTGTCGTAGGCGAGCCCGACCACGTAGCCCACGGCGACCTGGTTGTTTTCCATGTGATACATGAATGAGCCGCCGTAGGTGTGCGCGTTCAGCGGCCAGCCGGCGGTGTGGACCACCAGGCCGGGCTTGTGCTTGGCCGGATCGATTTCCCAGATTTCCTTCAGCCCGATGCCGTAGGTCTGCGGATCGGCATCCTTGCGCAACTGGAATTTCTCCATGAGTTGCTTGCCGAGATGGCCGCGGCAGCCTTCGGCAAAGAACGTGTACTTGGCGTGAAGTTCCACGCCGGGCTGGAAGTTCGCGGTCTGCTCGCCGTCCTTGCCCACCCCCATGTTGCCGGTGGCCACGCCCTTGACGCTGCCGTCTTCGTTGAACAGTACTTCGGCGGCGGCAAAGCCGGGGAATATCTCCACGCCCAGCGCCTCGGCCTGCTCGGCCAGCCAGCGGCAGACATTGCCCAGGCTGATGATGTAGTAGCCGTGGTTCTGGAAGCAGCCTGGCAGGAACAGGTTCGGCACCTTGAAGGAACCGGATTCGCTGAGGTACATGAAGCGATCCTCGGTCACCTCGGTGTTGAGCGGCGCACCCATGGCCTTCCAGTCAGGGAAGAGCTCGGTGATCGCGCCCGGGTCCATGATGGCGCCGGACAGGATATGTGCGCCGACTTCCGAGCCCTTTTCGATCACGCATACGCCGATCTCGGTATTCCTCTCGGCCGCCAGCTGTTTCAGGCGGATGGCCGAGGCCAGTCCGGCGGGACCGCCACCGACGATGACTACGTCGTATTCCATGACATCGCGTTGCACGATTTTTCCTTGTCTAGAGCATGGGGGATGCCGGCATTATAATCGGCCTTGCACCGTTTTCGGCCGGCTCTCAGGCTCATGTCCGAAAGCGGTGCACGAGTCCCCGAAGCGCTTCCCATTCAGAACCGGCCCATGACCCAGCACATACGCAAACTCGTCCACACCGAAGTCATTCCCATTCGCTGGGGCGACATGGACGCCGCAGGTCATGTGAACAATACGGTCTATTTCCGCTACATGGAGCAGGCCCGGGTGGGCTGGTATGAGCGCATGGCGCTGAATGAGAACGGCAGCGCAGTGCCCGCCGGATGCGGACCGGTGGTGATCAGCACCGCCTGCACCTTCCTTCGTGCCTTGAGGTATCCGGGTGATGTCGAAGTGAAGGTGTTTGTCAGCGACCTGGGTCGCTCCAGCCTGACGACCCATTATGAAATGCGGCCCAGCTATGATGGCGGGACCATTTACGCCGAGGGCCAGGCCAAGGGCTGCTGGATAGACATGAACAGGGAAAAATCGATTCCGCTGCCGCATGCCGTGCGCGAGCTGGTCGAGGCGGCCTAGAGATCAACGGAACATTGACAGGAAATGCCATGAACAAGGTTTATCCCAGCGCCAAGGCGGCCCTCGACGGACTGCTGCACGACAACATCACGATTGCCGCGGGTGGCTTCGGCTTGTGCGGCATTCCGGAGAACATCATCCAGGCGCTGGTGGACAGCGGTGCCAAGGGACTCACCATCGTCGGCAACAATGCCGGCGTGGATGATTTCGGCATGGGCCTGCTGCTGAAGACGCGCCAGGTGAAAAAAGTGATTGCGTCCTATGTTGGCGAGAACAAGGAGTTCGAGCGCCAGGTGCTGGCCGGTGAACTCGAATTGCAGCTCACGCCTCAAGGCACGCTGGCCGAAAAGCTGCGTGCCGGCGGGGCCGGCATTCCCGGGTTCTACACCCGCACCGGCTTTGGCACCAAGCTTGCGGAAGGCAAGGACACGCGCAGGTTCAACGACCGGGAGTATGTGCTGGAGGAGGCCATCCAGGCCGATGTGTCCATCGTCAAGGCCTGGAAGGGCGACAAGGCCGGCAACCTCGTGTATCGCAAGACCGCGCGCAATTTCAATCCCATGATCGCCACCTGCGGCAAGGTGACCATCGCCGAGGTCGAGGAACTGGTGGAAGTGGGCCAGCTCGATCCCGAGCAGGTGCATACACCCGGTGTCTACGTGGATCGCATCGTGCAGGGCGAGAAATACGAAAAGCGCATCGAGTTCCGCACCGTGGCCGGTGCCGCGGTGTCGAAAAAGGAATCACCGACCCGCACGCTCATGGCGCAGCGCGCCGCGAAGGAACTGCATGACGGCTATTACGTGAATCTTGGCATCGGCATCCCGACACTGGTGGCGAATTTCATTCCCGCGGGTGTCAACGTCACGCTGCAATCGGAGAACGGCCTGCTCGGCATCGGACCTTTTCCGACCGAGGACGAGATTGACGCCGACCTCATCAATGCCGGCAAGCAGACGGTGACCACGCTGCCGGGCTCCAGTTTCTTCTCCAGTGCCGATTCCTTCGCGATGATTCGCGGCGGGCACATCGACCTGTCCATCCTCGGCGGCCTGGAAGTTGCCGAGAACGGCGATCTCGCGAACTGGATGGTACCGGGGGCGATGGTGAAGGGACCGGGCGGCGCCATGGACCTCGTGGCCGGTGTCAAGCGCGTCATCGTTCTCATGGAGCACACCGCAAAGGACGGCAGTCCGAAGATCCTCAAAGCATGCAAGCTGCCAATCACGGGAAAGGGCGTGGTCAGCATGATC
>CAIYPG010000093.1 GCA_903928055.1 uncultured beta proteobacterium
CTACATAGACTTATCCACAACAACGTAGCAGAATTCTTCCTTAAACCAGTGGCTCAGAATTCAGCATGAACACTGGCCCAGTTTGCTCCGTGAATCAACACTGCCGGAAAATCCTGTTAAAGTTACCCCTAGAAGTTCCTCTGCGGTCCAAGAGCGATGCGGCCAGAACCCTGGCCCAGAATCCGGTGCGGCAGCCGGTCCGAATCTCAAAAAAGGAGTGAGAGCAATCCATGTCTTTGCCTTTGCATGGCGTACGCGTACTTGACCTGACCAATGTGATCGCAGGTCCGCTGGCGTCCTATCAACTGGTGATGCTCGGCGCCGAGGTCATCAAGATCGAAGTGCCCGGACGCGGCGACCTGGCGCGCAAGATGGGCTCCGACCCGAAGATGGGCGAGGTCAATATGGGCGCGTCCTTCTGCGCCAACAATGCCGGCAAGAAATCCCTCACGCTCAACCTGAAGGAAGAGCGCGGTCGCGAGGTGTTCAAGCGGCTGCTGAAGGACGCCGACGTGGTGCTGGAGAATTTCCGGCCGGGCGTGATGAACAAGCTGGGACTGGGCTACGAAACGCTCAAGGCCATCAAGCCCTCGATCATCTTCTGCGCGGTGTCCGGCTTCGGCCAGAGCGGACCGCTGTCACAACGCCCCAGCTATGACCAGGTGATCCAGGGGTTCTCGGGCCTGATGAGCGTCACCGGCGATGAGCAGAGCGCGCCCTTGCGCGCCGGCTTCGTGGTGTGTGACACCATGGCTGCCATGACCGCGGCCTTTGCCATCTGCGCGGCGCTGTTCCGGCGCGAGGTGAGCGGCGAGGGCGAGATGATCGATGTGTCGATGCTGGATGCCTCGCTGTCCACCATGGGTTCCTGGTCCATCTCGAACTACCTCAATGCCGGCAAGGCGCCCACGCCCATGGGCAACGAGAACGTCACCGCCAGCCCCTCGGGGACGTTCAGGACGGCCACCGAGCCTTTCAACGTGGTGAACAACGAGCAGAGCCAGTATCACGCGCTGTGCGATGTCATCGGCATGCCGGAACTGAAGACCGACCCGCGCTTTGCCGATCGCAACGAGCGCATCAAGCGCCGCTATGAACTGAAGCCCATCATCGAGGCGCGTCTGATGCAGAAGAGCGCCAAGGAATGGGAGGAACTGTTCGACAAGGCCGGCGTTCCCGGCGGCCCCATCCTCACCATCCCCCAGGTGCTGGACCATCCGCATGTGAAGTACCGCCAGTTCATCAAGCGCTTCGAGAATGTCGCCAGCGTGAACAAGGACATCTCCATTCCGCGCTCGGGTTTCATGCTGGCCAGCGGCCAGCCCGATGTGGCCCGGCCGCCGCCGGTGCTGGGCGAGGACACCGAAGCCGTGCTCAAGGATGCCGGCTATTCAGAATCGGATATCAAAGCGCTGCGCGAGCAGAAAATCATCTAGGGCCTGCAGCAGGTCCATCAAATCAGATCACGCCAGGAAGGAGAGCAGCATGTATTTCGGACCGCCCCCGAAGGTCATCCCCACCGAGATTTGGAGCACGGTGCCCGACAATCTGCGCTTCGCCGCGCCCAAGGCCAAGAAGGGCAAGCCCAAGGTCTTCCTGGAAGGCCCGTCCTTCGATCGCGCCGGCAACCTGTATTGCGTGGACATCCCCTTTGGCCGCATATTCAAGATCACGCCGCAGAAGGAATGGAGCGTCGTTGCCGAGTACGACGGCGAGCCGAACGGCCTCAAGATCCACAAGGACGGCCGGATTTTCATCGCCGACCATCATCACGGCATCATGCTGCTCGACGAGAAGCGCGGCATTGTCGAGCCCTTCCTCGAGGGCACGACCAAGGATCGCTTCAAGGGCACGAACGACCTGATTTTCGCGAAGAACGGCGACCTGTATTTCACCGACCAGGGCGGCACGGGCCTGCATGACCCGACCGGCCGCGTGTATCGCTACCGCTTCGAGTCCGATCGCCTCGAGTGCCTGATCGACACGATTCCCAGCCCGAACGGCCTCGTTTTCAATGTGCGCGAAACCGAATTGTTTGTCGCCGTGACGCGCGCCAATGCCGTGTGGCGCATTCCGCTTTCCGACAAGCACGGCGTCAGCAAGGTCGGCCTGTTCGTGCAGTTGTTCAGTGCCGGACCCGATGGCCTGGCACTGGATGAAGATGGCAATGTGCTGATCACGCATCCCGGCCACGGCATCATCTGGGTGTACAGCAAGCGCGGTGTGCCGCTCTACCAGGTGCAGTCCTGCGGTGGGGATGCCACCACGAACCTGGCGTTTGGCGGCGAAGACCGCAAGACGCTGTACATCGTCGAT
This sequence comes from uncultured beta proteobacterium, assembly GCA_903928055.1. Lineage (GTDB taxonomy): Bacteria > Pseudomonadota > Gammaproteobacteria > Burkholderiales > SG8-39 > CAIYPG01. The sequence goes on from CAIYPG010000093.1 coordinate 2,317, forward strand.
TCCCGCGCCAGCAACATCCTGACTGCGCAGATGCCGGTCGCCGGCAAGATGATGTACTCGCATGCCTGACCGGTTGACGAGCGCGCAGTGCACAGTCGCAAATAAAAGGGAGAACGCATGAAGTTCGTGCGCGTGTTGTCGTTGTCGCTATTGGCATTGCCGGCGCTGCTCGTCACCGGTGCTGCACTGGCACAGGCCTATCCGACCAAGCCCATCCGCATCATCTCGCCTTATCCGCCCGGCGGCGGCAATGACACGCTGGGCCGCATCTTCGGCGACAAGATGGGCGAGGCACTGGGCCAGCGCTTCATCGTGGAGAACAAGCCCGGCGCGAACACCATCGTCGGGACCGAATATCTGGCGAAATCGGCCCCCGATGGTTACACGCTCATCCTGCTGCCCAGCGCCTTTGTCACCAATCCGGCGTTCTATCCCAAGCTGCCCTATGACACCGTTGCGGACTTTGCGCCCGTAGGGCTGGTCGCGATGTCGCCGCAGATGATGGTGGCTTATCCGGGTACGCCGGTCAGCACGGTGAAGGATGTCATTGCGCTGTTGAAGGCGAAACCCGGGTCACTGACCTATTCCTCTTCCGGCAATGGTTCTCCGGGCCATCTGGCCGGCATCCTGTTTTCCATGATGGCCGGGGTGGAGTGGACGCACGTCGGCTACAAGGGAACGGCACCCGCCGTGGCCGATGCCGTGGCCGGCCATGTTTCCATGATGATGTCGGCCATGATCGCAGTGCTGCCGCAGGTCAAGGCCGGCAAGCTGAAGGTGATCGCCGTGACCACCACCAGGCGCCTGCCCGTCATGCCCGATGCGCCCACGATCACTGAAGCCGGAGTGCCGGGGTATGAAGCGGGCTTCTGGTACGGAATGCTGGCGCCGGCGCATACGCCGGATGCCATCATCAAACAGCTCAACACCCAGCTTGATGTCGCGCTCAGGCAACCCGATGTGATCGAGAAGCTTGCCAGCCAGGGCGTGGAGCCCTATTACAGCACCCCGCAGGCCTTTGCCGCGAGAATCAAAGAGGAGATACCGAAATGGATGAAAGTCATCAGTGCTTCCGGCGTGAAAATCGAGTAGCGCACCCCGCAGCCCCGGGCGGGACGGGCCGTCTGGCCGCGTTGTTCCTCTTCGGCGCCGCGCTGGCCTCGGTCGCACCAATGGCCGGCGCGCAGTCGTCCTTTCCCAACCACCCCATCATTTTTGTCTCACCGTTCCCGCCGGGCGGCGGCAACGACCTGATCTCGCGCAGCGTCGCCATGCCCATGACCAAGGACCTTGGCCAGAACGTGGTGGTGGAGAACCGTCCCGGCGCCGAGACGGTGGTGGGCATGTCCAGCGTGGCGCGCGCAGCACCCGATGGCTATACCGTCATCCTTACCAGCAGCACCTTTGCCATCAATGCCACGCTCAATCCCAAGCTGCCGTACACGCAAAAGGACTTCGAACCGGTGGCGTTCCTGGGCTCCACTCCCTATATCGTGACGGTGAACGCCACCTCGCCGATCAAGACCATGAACGATCTGATCGCCATGGCGCGCTCCAAGCCGGGACAGGTCTTCCACGCCGGCGCCTCGCTCGCCTCCAAGCTGGGACTGGAACTGCTCAATCTGCAGAGCAAGGTGCAGATCACACACGTCAACTACAAGGGCGCCGGACTCGCCGCCACCGACCTCGTTGCCGATCGCGTCACCTTCATGATGGCCACGCCGCCGACGGTGCTCAACTTCATCAAGTCGGGCAAGCTGCGCGCCATTGCCGTCAGCAGCCTTGCCCCGTCCAGCCTGGCCCCCGGCCAGCCGACCGTGGCCGATGTGCTGAAGATGCCCGGCTTCGAAGTCGGCACCTGGTATGGCATCCTCGCGCCGGCCCACACACCGGCGGACATCGTGCGCCGTCTCAATGTCGCCGCGAACAAGGCTACCAGCGATCCAGTGGCGCGCGAGCGCATGGAGTCGCAGGGCATCGACGTGGCGGGCTCGACGCCTGAACAGTTCAAGACCTACATCCAGACCGAGACCGAGAAATGGGGCAAGGTCATCAGGTTCGCCAATGTGAAGCCCGAAAGCGAATAGCGCAGGGGCCACGCAGGGGTCACGCGAAGCGACAAGGAAGCAACCCAAAGCAGGAGTCAGTCATGCCTTACCTGAAGCTGCACGATTGCAAGCTGTTCTACAAGATCGATGACTACACCGATCCGTGGACGGAACCGGAGACCGTGCTGTTCATCCACGGCGCAAACGAGAGCCTCGATGCCTATCGCGCCTGGGTGCCACACATGTCGCGGCGCTATCGGATGATCCGCTTTGATCTGCGCGGGTTTGGCCGCTCCAGTCCGGTGTCCGAGGACTTCGAATACACCACTGAACTGTTTGTCGACGACATGGTGCGCGTCATCAACCAGTTCTCGAAGGAGCCGGTGCACGTGGTCACGGCCAAGAGCGGCGGCATCACGGTGACACGGCTGGCGGCGCAGCGTCCGGACCTGGTACGCACGATCACGCTGGCCTGCTGCTCACCTTTTCCGCCCAAGGAGGATGGTTGGGTGAAGCACATGGAGCAGCCCGGCGGCATGCGCAGCTGGGTGCGCAGCACCATGAGGAAACGCCTCGGCTCGAAGATGCCGGAGCGCGGCATCGATGCCTGGGTGGACCTGATGGGAGGCACCGCACTGGCCACGATGAAGGCCTACTTCAACTGGGTGACCAAGACCGACATCCCGCCCGACCTGCCGAAGATCCAGTGCCCGGTGCTGTTCATCAGCACCAGTTCGCCGAACCGCACGCAGAAGGAACTGGACATGTACAAGTCCACGGTGAAGCGCCTGGAGACCGCGGTGATCGATTCGGATGGCTATCACGCGTCGGGCTCCGATCCCGATGCCACGGCACAGGCCACGCTTGAATTCCTCGGCCGTCACGGGCGCGGAAGCAAATAAGAAGGATAGGCAAACGCATTGCCACCGTATTTCAGGGAAAGACAGGAAGGTCGATCAACCGGAGGAGGCTGCCATGAAGCCAGTTACCGATAAGTATCAGTTTCGTTGTAATAATCAAGAATCAAGCAAGTTTTCAATAAAATTGTTATCAGTACTTTCGATTGCGGCAGGACTGTCCATGGCCGGCAGCGGCACTGCCCAGGCCCAGGCTTATCCGAACAAGCCGATACGCATCATCGGCGGCTCGGCCGCCGGCGGGCCGGTTGACATCACGGCGCGCATCCTGGCCGCGCAGTTCACCGAATCGGGCTGGCAGACGGTGGTTGAGAACCGCACTGGTGCCGGCGGTACCATTGGCGCGGAGTATGTGGCGAAGTCGCCGCCCGATGGCTATACGCTGCTGATGGTAAGTGCCGCCGCCCTGTGCATCGCACCGGCGATCTATCCCGACTTGCGCTACGACCCGATAAAGGACTTTTCGCCCATCAGCACCATGGTTGATTCCTTTGCCGTTCTGGTGGTGAATCCTTCCATACCGGTCAGCAATGCCAAGGAGCTGATTGCCTACGCCAAGTCGCGGGCGGCCACGCCGCTGGCCTTTGGTTCGGCCGGCGTGGGTTCCCACACGCATCTGGCGATGGAACTGTTCAAGAGCATGTCCGGCATCCCGGCAACGCACATTCCCTACAAGGGTGGCGCACCGGCCCTGCTTGATGTGGTCGCCGGCCGTACGGACATGATGTTGATTCCAGTCATCGGACTGGGCCAGTTCGCCAAGGGCAACAAGCTGAAACTGCTTGGCCTTACCTCGGGCAAGCATCTGGACTCACTGCCGGACCTGCCCACCATCGCCGAATCCGGACTGCCCGGTTACCAGTCCAGTTCCTGGTATGGCCTGATCGGCCCCGCCGGCATGCAGCGCGATGTCGTGATGAAACTTCATGACTCTGTCGTCAAGATCCTCGGTACCAGGGAGATGCTCGATTCGCTCAAAGGCCAGGGCCTGGATGCCGTTGGCAACACGCCGGAGCAGTTCGCGGCACTGATCAAGTCGGAACTGCCGAAGTGGGCGAAGGTTGTAAAGGAATCCGGCGCCAAGCTGGAGTAGTCACCCGAAGCCAATTTTGGAGAAGCAATGCCTTTCCTGAAACGCCCGGGCAAGCCGGATATCCATTACGAACTCGACGATTTCACCGACCCCTGGAAGAACGCGCCCTACCTGCTGCTGCAGCACGGCTTTGGCCGTTCATCGCAGTTCTGGTACACGTGGGTGCCCTACCTCAGCCGCTTCTACAAGGTGATCCGGCCCGACCTGCGCGGACTGGGGCAGTCATCGGCGAATTTCGACCTAGAACGGGAGCTGACGCTGGACGATTACTTCGGCGACATGATTGCGCTGATTGACCATCTCGGCGCGGACTCGGTGCATTACTGCGGCGAATCGCTGGGCGGAATCCTCGGCATGCCGTTTGCCGCGACGCATCCGGAGCGGGTGCGCACGTTGTCGATAATGGCCTCCACCGTGAAGGAACACACCGCCCGCGGCACCGATTACCTGAAAGGCCGGTCGCGCCTGGAGGCAATCGAGAAACTGGGCGCACGTGCCTGGGCCGAAGCCTCGGGTGCCGGGCGGCGTTTCCCGCCGGATTCCGATCCGGGCTTCCTCAAGTGGTTTGCCGATGAAATGGGCAAGTCGAACACGCAGGTGCTGCTCGCCATGAATCGCAACGTCGTCGCGAACTTCGATGCTTCGGCCTACCTGCCGCGCATCCAGGCACCGACGCTGGGCATCTATCCGACGGCCGGACCGATCACGAACGAGGAGCAGATCGACTTCCTCAAGGCGCAGGTGAAGAACATCAGCATCGTCCGATTGCCCTCGAATTTCCACAGCATCAACATCCTGCAGCCGGCGGCCTGCGCAACCCATGTGCTGCATTTCGCTGCGCGGCACGACGGCATTCCGTGCCGCGAATAGTGTCCTGAGGCCGGAACCGACATGCCCATCGTCAGCCGCAAAGGCAAGCCCGATCTGTATTACGAGATCGACGACTACACCGATCCGTGGAAGAACGCCCCGGTCATCCTGCTGCAGCATGGTTACGGCCGCTCGTCGCAGTTCTGGTATTCGTGGGTGCCTTACCTCAGCCGTTACTACAAGGTCGTTCGCACCGACCTGCGCGGCCTGGGCCGATCATCGAAGGACTTCGACCTTGCCACCGGATTCACCGCTGAAGAGTATCTGGGCGACATCGAGGCCATCATCAATGATCTCGGTGTCGAGGATGTGCACTACTGCGGCGAATCCACCGGCGGCATCCTCGGCATGCTGTTCGCTGCGCAGTATCCGCATCGGGTGCGCACCCTGAACCTGATTTCCGCGCCGCTGTTCATCAACAAGGAAACCGTGGGCCGTGGAAATTTCGGCCATGACTCGGGCGAGGCCATGTTGCGCAAACTGGGTTCGCGCGGCTACTCGCTGGCGAAGAACACCGCCGATCGATTTCCGCAGGGCACCGACCCGGGCCTCATGGACTGGTTTTCCGAGGAGCAGGGCAAGTCGGATGTCGAGGTGATGATCGCCATGCAGAAATTCGTGCGCAGTGCCGACACCCGGCCTTTTCTGCCGAAGATCGAGGCGCCGGTGCTGGTCATCTACCCGTCGCACGACACGCACACCACGCCGGACCAGGAGGAGGCGCTGCGCAGGGGCGTGAGGAAGCTCAGCTTCGTGCATCTGCCTTCGACTTCGCACAACCTGCACTGCACCCAGCCCGCGCGCTGCGCCACCCATGTTTTGCACTTTGCGGCGCAGTATGATGGAATTCCCTGTCGAGAATAAAACCTGATTACCAAGGAGGATTGAGAATGAACGCGAATGCTGTTGCTACTGAAGAAGTGCCGTTGTCTGCCGATGCAGTCTGGAAAGTCATCGGCGATTTCGCCGGCATCCGCAAATGGGCGCCCGCCGTGATGGAAGAGTCGGTGGACAGGAGTGCCCCCGAGGGCGTGGTGCGCACGCTGAAGATGCCGCCCGACGGCCGTGTGATCCGTGAACTGCTTGCCGCCGAGGAAAAGTACGCCTATACCTACCGGTACATTGGCCAGCACCGTTTTGCCAGCGAATACCAGTGCACCATCCGTGTCATTCCGGTGGACGCGGGCAAGTCGCGCATCGAGTTGAAGTCGGAGTTCACGCCGCGGCCCGAACTGAACGCCGAGGAAGTGGCCGGCAACATGCAGAAGAGCGTCAGCGGCAACCTGAAGGCGATGAAGCGCGCGCTGGGGCTGCCGAAGGAATAATCCCGCGTCATTTGAACTGGACGGGCTGCGCTGTGAGCGCGGCCCGTCTTGCTTCCGGACATTGCGGGACACCTTAAAGGAGGGCAGTCATGCATGGAATGCCTTTTTTCACACGCAGTCTCATGGCGGCATTGCTGGGCCTGGCGGGACTGCAGGCGGCATTGGCACAGGACTTTCCCACCCGCCCCGTGCGCATCACGGTGATTCAGGCGGCCGGCTCCACGCTCGACTTGCAGGCGCGCTACCTCGCGCCAAAGCTGCAGCAGTCTCTGGGCCAGCCGGTGCTGGTCGAAAACAGCGGCGGGGCCGGTGGTGTGCTTGCCATGCGCAGCGTGTTCAGGACAACGCCCCCTGGCTACAACCTGCTATTGAGCACCAACAGCTTCGTCGGGAACCTCCATATCTTTCGGGATCCGCAGTATCGCTTCGAGGACTACACGCTGGTCGGCGTGGTCGGCCTAGGGTACTTCTCCATGATGCTGCACAGTTCCATTCCCGCCCAGACCGTTCAGGAATTCGTGGCTTACGCCAAAGCGAATCCCGGCCGGCTGAATTACGGTTCCTCCGGCCCTACTGCGGGTTCGAACATTCTGCCGGAGCGGCTCAAGAGCGCTGCAGGCCTGGACATCGTGCAGATTCCGTTCAAGGGGGGCGAGCCCGCCACCTCGGCGCTGCTCGGCGGGCAGATACAGATTTTCTTTTCCACCGTGGGGGCTGTGCGTAATCGCGTGAAAAACGCGAACGGGCTGATCCGGGCCATCGGCGTGACGAGCGACAAGCGCTCGGAAATCATGCCCGAGCTGCAAACCTTCAAGGAAGCAGGCTATCCCACGATGGATGTGAGCGTCTGGCAGGTCTTGTTGACAGCGTCGGCCACACCCAGGCCCGCGTTACTGAAGCTGCAGGATGCAATGGCCAAAGTGCATGCCTCCCCGGACATGAAGGCGCATCTGATCCAGACTGAATTCGAGCCATGGGCGGGCACGCTGGACCAATTCACTGCGGTCATGCGCGCCGAGGGTCAGGCCACTGCCGAAGACATCAGGAAATTGAAAATCCCGTTGCAGGACTGAAGACGCGGCTGTTTCCGCCAGGCAGGTGCATTCCGGAGAATACGAAGGAATCCTGCGTAAAAAAAACGGATGACGGTGCAACCGTCATCCGCTTCTGATTCAGGCGTGGTGGCGGGTCAGGCCTTGACCAGCAGCTTCGCCAATTGCCCGGCGTCCTTCTCGTTTTCCAGGTTCAGCATGAAGTCGCGGATCTTCTGCACCTGCGCCTTGGGCAGGTTCTTGGCGGCGAGTTTCTCGAACTTCTCCACCACGTCGGCCTGGCTGGCGAAATTGTTTTCGTTGCCGCGGCCGGCTTCGACGGTGCGGTTCATCTTCGTGCCGTCCTTCAACTGCACTTCCACGTGCACCTTGTGGCGCTTCATGGAGCCGGCCTTGGTGATCTCCTCGTCGTGCTGCACTTCCACGACGTCTGCCAGTGCGATGCGCTCGGGATCGGCGACCTTGTCCTCGGTGAACTGGTCCACGAAGCAGTCGCCCTCGATCAGCCAGGTGGCCACGCAGTAGGGCAGGTTGAGCTGGGCTGAGGTGAGCCCCTGCGGCGAATACTTCCAGCCCACGTGGTCCATGGTCACCTGCGAGCCGCGCACGATGATCTTCTTGACGTCGTTCTTGCCGAAGGGCTTTTCCTGCTGCATCAGGCGGATGGCGTCCAGCGTGGAGTGGTTGCTGCCCACGCAGGAGTAGAACTTGAGCGCAATGCCCATGGTCTGCCATTTCGTGCCGAAGCCGGCGGTCAGTTCCTTGAGGTTGAAGCGGTCCGTGGAACGCGACATGGTGGTGCAGAAGCCGCCGTACTCGCTCTCCAGTACATTGAGGATGCCGGTGAAGCCCTTCTCTGCAAATAGCGCGCCGTACAGGCCGCTCTGCGAGGCGCGGCCGGCGTGCATGCGCTTCACCATGGCGCCGTACTGCGCCGCCATCAGGCCGGAGGACTGCGTGCCGGCAATGCCCAGGGCGTGCACGGTCTTGTCCGCGTCCAGTTTCAGGCCGCGCGCAGCGCCGGCTGCGGAGGAGAACACGCCGAGGGTTGCACCCGAGTGCCAGCCCTGCGCGATGTGCTCCGGTCCCATGGCGATGCCCACGCGCGGGCCGATTTCGTAGCCGGCCACGGCTGCGGTGATGAAGTCCTTGCCGCTCATGCCGGGACGCATTTCGGCGATGGAAAGCAGCGAGGGAATGACCACTGCGCCGACGTGCAGCACGCCCTGGCGATGCACGTCATCGAGTTCGAAGCTCTGGATCTGCGTGCCGTTGATCAGCGCGGCATGCGGAGCGGACACGCGCTTGTTCGTTGCCCAGACAGTGCATGAGCCGCTGTCCATTTCGGAGAGCGTGTTCTGCAGGATCCGGCACCATTCGAGATCGGATCCATAGATCGCGCAGCCGATCGAGTCCAGCATGAGCAGCTTGATGCGCGTCAGGACTTCGGCGGGAATCGTTTCGTATTGCAGTCCGGAAACGAATTCGGCGATGCCGCGGGTATATGGGTTGTCGTGAGTTGCGTCGTGCGCCATGGCAAGAGTCCTGAGGTCGAATATTGGAATGGGCTGCCGTAACGCCAAAAAGTGTCCGGCAACCGGTTTGTCAGGGCGAATTATAACGGTATACCGTGGTATCCTTTAACCCTTTGAAATCAACGCATAAGCCTCCCGTTGTGGGGCTTGAATATGGCGGGAAAAGGATCGGCAATGAGCAGTGTCATCACAGAGGCAGCACCAGGCGCGGGCGGCTCTGACGAACAGCGCATGCTGCGCGATGCCGCCGTCGCTTTCTGCGGCCGCGACACTTCGATTGCGCGTATCCGTGCGCAACGCTGGCAGGGTGCCGGCTACGACCGCAAGGTATGGGCGCAGATGGCCGAACTCGGCTGGCTGGGCATCCTGATTCCGGAGCAATACGGCGGCATGGGCCTCGGCCTCGGTGAAATGCGTGCCGTCGCCGAGGAACTGGCGAAGGGCCTCGTGCCCGAGCCGCTCAATGCCTGCGCCGTGCTGGGGGCGCGTGCCATCCTGTATGGCGATAACGAAGCGCTCAAGCAGAAGCTGCTGCCGCAGATAGCCGAAGGCAAGCTGGTGGTGGTGCTGGCCTGGCAGGAGAAACTGGCCGGGCTGGATTTCAAGGCCATCGCGGCAAAAGCCACGACGGCGACCAGGAACGGCAATGAGGAAGGCGGCAGCGTCATAATTGGCGGCGTTAAGCGATTCGTCGCGCCGGCGGAAGCCGATGGCTATATCGTCTCGGCCAAGGAGGGCGATGTGCTGGGCCTGTACTACGTACCGGCCAATGCCGAGGGCGTCAGTTCAACGCTGGAAAAGCGCGCCGACGGCACCTATGCCGCGCGAGTCGAATTCAGGCAGGTCGCCGCCGAAGCCGTGGTTGCCACCGGCAAGGGCGCAAACGCGGCAATCGCACGCGCGCTGGACGAAGCCACCTACATTGCCAGCGCAGAACTCTACGGCGTGATGAGCCGCGCCATGGATGTCACGATCGACTTCCTGAAAACACGCGTGCAGTTCGGCCGTGCGATCGGCACCTTCCAGGCGCTGCAGCATCGCGCAGCCGACCTCTATATCCAGCAGGCGTTGACGCTGGGCGCGCTGGACGACACGCTGTCCGCATTCGCCGAGGGTGTCGATGCCTTCCAGCGTGGCGCGGCGGCGAGTCGGTTGAAGTCGCGCGCATCGGATGCAGCGATTGCGATCGGGCGCGAAGCCATCCGCTTTTTTGGCGCCATGGGCATTACCGACGAATGCGACATCGGCCTGTACCTGAAGCGTTCCGTGGTGCTGGCCGGCTTCCTTGGCAATGGTGCGGAACATCGCCGCCGTTTTGCGCAGCTCTCGCCGTTCAAGGTCGAGGAGATCTCGGCCACCGGTTCTGGTCCGAAGGCGGGAAAGGGAAGCTACCGCGAAAGTCCCGCCGGCACAGACTGGAATGCCCTGAGCGACGAGGATTTCCGCCTTGAGGTACGCGGCTTCTTCGAGCGCGAATATCCCGGCGAGCTGCGCTACCTGTTGCGCCGTGCACGCTGGGCCGAAATGCGCGACTGGGTGCTGAAGCTGTGCGCGAAGGGCTGGATTGCACCTTCGTGGCCGAAGGAACTGGGCGGCATGGGCCTGTCGCCGAACAAGCAGGTGATCTTCATCGAGGAGCGTGAACGCTGGGGTGTGGCGCGCCATCCTGACCAGGGCGTGACCATGATCGGGCCGCTGCTGATGCGCTACGGATCCGAGGAACAGAAGCAGCGCTTCCTGCCGAAGATCATTTCAGGTGAGCATGTGTGGTGCCAGGGCTACTCCGAGCCAAATGCGGGCTCCGACCTTGCCAGCCTTTCCACCGAGGCGATCGCCGATGGTGATTTCTACGTCATCAACGGCACCAAGATCTGGACTTCGCTGGCGCACGATGCGACGCACATGTTCCTCCTTGCGCGCACCGACAAGACGGCCAAGCGCCAGGCTGGCATCAGTTTCTTCCTGCTCGACCTGAAGACGCCTGGCGTCACGGTGCGGCCGATTCCGAACATCGAGGGCCACGCCGAGTTTTGCCAGGAGTTCCTGGAGAACGTGCGCATCCCGAAGGAAAACCTGGTCGGCGAACTGAACAAGGGCTGGGAGGTGGCCAAGACGCTGCTGACCTTCGAGCGCCTGAACAACGGCAGCCCGCGCCGCTGCAGCTATTCGCTGAACAAGCTGCCCATCGTCGCGCGCGAGCGCGGCCTGTGGGAGGACGCCGAGTTCCAGTCCAAGTTCACGCGCATGCGCCTCGACGTGCTCGATCTCGGCTCCTCCTACAAGCGCTATGCCGACATCCTGCGACAGGGCAAGTCGCCTGATCCGGGCATCTCCATGCTGAAGATCTGGCAGTCGGAGACGACGCTGCGTTTATCCGAATTGATGCTGGAGACGGCCTCCGATGCCGGCTACATTCGCGACGAGGAGTTGCAGTATGGCGAAGAACATGTCGATGTGCTCGGACCATTCTACGCCGGGCTGCACACGGTCATTTCATCGGGCAGCAATGACATCCAGCGCAATGTGCTTGCGAAGCGGGTTCTCGGTCTGGGATGAATGAGCAGCAACGGAAATGAAAAAGAGGCGTGAGCCCCTTATTCATTGGCACGCCGGTTTCAGACTTCGATCGCCAGCCTGTCCCGCAATGCATCACCGACCCGATAGAACGACAGCACGGTCAATACGACGACCACGCCGGGGGCGATGCCTGCACCGGGATTGACCAGGATGTAGCGGAAGCTCTCGGCCAGCGACTGGCCCCAGCTCGGGTTCGGCGGCTGTATGCCGATGCCGAGGAAAGAGAGGCCGGTCTGCGCCAGCATGGCACTGCCGCAGAGAAAGGTGATTTTCACCAGTGCCGGCCCTGCCGCATTCGGCAGCACGTGGCGCCACATGCGGTAGGCCGACGAGGCGCCGTAGAGGCGGGTGATGATCACGAACTCGCGATCGCGCACCACCAGCACGCCGGAGCGGACGACGCGCGCCAGGGAAGGGGCGTACACCAGGCCCAGCGCCAGCATGCAGTTCGTCAGGCTCACGCCCAGCACGGTGGTCAGGACGAGGCAGAGGATGATGCCGGGGAACACCAGCAATGCATCGACGATGCGCATCAGGATCTGGTCGATGCGGCCGCCGAGATAGCCCGCGGCCAGCCCCCACGGGATGCCGACCAGGCAGGCGGTGACGATGCAGATCACCACGCCGAGCAGCGCCGGCCGCGCGCCCCACATCAGGCGGCTGGCCACGTCGCGGCCGATTTCATCGGTGCCCAGCCAATGGACCAGCGAGAACGGCGCGTGGCGGTTCGGTATGTTCTGAACGATCGGGTCGTAGGGCGCCAGCAGTGACCCGAACAGCGCGATCACGACCAGCAGTAACAGGTAGCCGATCGCCAGCCAGAGTCCGGGCGATCCCCTCAAGAGGCGCTTCCATCCCGAGGATCGGGCGGGCGCGGCGTTGTCCGCGGGATCAAGTGGTCGGAGGGTTGCCGTGGTGTCGCTCATGTCTGCGCTTTCAGCGCCGTGTCCGGGGGTCGAGCACGGCACAGCCGATGTCGACGAGCAGGCTGATCAGGACGAACACCACGATCAGCACCAGCGCCACGCTTTGCACGGTGGTGTAGTCCTTTTGCAGAACGGCCGTGACCAGCATGGTGCCCAGGCCGGGAACGACGAATACCGATTCGACCAGGATGGCGCCGCCGAACAGGCTGGAGGTAATGATGCCGATCACGGTGACCAGCGGAATCAGCGCATTCTTGAGCGCGAAGCGGAAGAAGATCTGCGCCGGACTCAGGCCCAGTGCCCAGGCGGTGCGCACGTAGCTCGATGACAGCGCCTCCAGCATGCCGCTGCGGGTGAAGCGCACGATCGCCGCAGCGGCACCCGAGGCGAGCGTGAGGGAGGGCAGCACCAGCGACTGGATGTGGTCACGCCAGCCGAGTTCCACTGACGGCACGCCGGTGGCCGGGAACCAGCCGAGCTTGAGCGCAAACAGGTTCACCGCGAGCATGGCGATCCAGAATTCCGGCATGGCGAGGCCGAGACCAGAGATGCCGGTCACCGCCGAGTCGATGCGGTTGTGATGGTTGATTGCCGACAGCACCCCGAGCGGTATGCCGATCAGCAGCGCCAGCAGCAGCGCAATCAGTGTGAGCTCGATGGTGAGTGGCAGGCGTTCGGTGATCGCCTTGGAAATGTTCCGCCGGTCGGTGATCGAGCGGCCGAGGTCGCCCTTGGCGGCGTTGCCCAGCCAGTCGAGGTACTGCACATGCAGAGGGCGGTTGAGCCCCATCTCTTCGCGCAGCACCGCGACGGCTTGTGCCGAGGCTTCGGGGCCGAGCGCCTCTTCGGCCGCACCGCCCGGAATGATCTGCACCAGTCCGAAGATCAGGAGGGTGCCGAACAACACCGTGGGGATCACCGCCATGAGGCGGTGAAACACCACGGTCCATATCGACGCTGTTCCTGCAGCCATGCCTGTTCTCCGGTTCCGGGGGGGGGCGCGCCTACTTCGTGAAATACCAGGTGACCGGATTGATCTTGCCCATCAGATTTGGTTGTTCACCGACCAGGTCCTTGGTGTAGATGGAGTAGTTCGGCGCATAGAACAGCGCGAGCTTGGGCACCTGCTGTATCCATAAACGGTTCAGTTCGTCGTAGAGCGGCCGCTGCGCCTTCTGGTCGTAGGTCTTGGCGAGCTTGCCCAGCACTTCATCGACGCCCGGGTACTTCGTCTTGGCGGTATTGAACAGGCCGCTGGAGCCGAAATTGCCTTCGAAGGTGAGGTAGGGGTCGGGTCGTCCGGAGAAGCCGACCTGGTAGGCCATCACGTTCTTGTCCACGTTGAAGGCCTTGTTGCAGGCGCTGCCCTGGCGCAATTCCACCTCCAGCGTGATGCCAGCCGGTTTCATCTGTTCGCGCTCGATGTCGGTGATGTCGGTGCCATAGCCGAGCACGCTGTTTGTCGCGCACAGCTTGAGCGTCACGCCATTCGGGAAGCCCGCTTCAGTGAGCAGTTTCTTTGCCCGCGCCGGGTCGTACTTGACGCTGTTCTCAAGTTTCTTCGTGTAGGCCCAGCTCTCCGGCGGCAGCGGCATCAATGCCGGTCCGCCGCTCAGTCCCGGTCCGAGGATGGCGTCAGCCAGCACCTTGCGATCAACCGACATGCTGATTGCCTGGCGCACCTTGACGTTGTCGAGCGGTGCAAAGCCGGTGTTCCAGGAGATCTGGTAATAGCGCGTGGTCGGCTCCTTGGCGACGCGCAGGCGCGGATTTTCCCGGATGACATCGAGGTTCTTCGGATCAATCTGGTAGGCGAAGTCGACCTGCCCGGAGTGGATCGCACTGGCCAGTGAAGTCGCATTGGGAATGAAGCGGTACTGGATGCCGGAGAGCCGGATCGCCTTGGCATTCCAGTAATCCGGATTCTTGTCGAGGATCAGCGCCTGGCCCGAGATCCAGTTCTTGTACATGAACGGGCCGGTGCCCACCGGATTGCGCGCAAAGTCCTTGCCCAGTTTCTTGATTGCCGTGGGCGAGGCCATCATGCCGGCGCGGTCCGCCAGCAGGATGGGCATGGACGAGTTCTGCTCCTTCAGCTTGAGCACGATGGTATAGGGATCCACGACGTCGATGCGTTCAACGCCGTCGAGGTCGCTCAGGACCTTGGCTTCCTGCAGGCGCACCATGTTGAATTTCACCGCCTCGGCATCGAAGGGCGTGCCGTCATGGAACTTCACGCCCTGCCGCAGCTTCAGTTCGAAGGTCCGTTTGTCGGCACCGGTGAACTTCCATGAAGTGGCCAGGCCGGGTCGCGGGAGCAGTGTCTTTGGGTCGAAATCAATCAGCCGGTCAAAGATGCTGTAGATGATCGGGTAATCGAATCCCGAGGTGCCTACCGCAGGGTCGAGTGTGTAGGGCTCGGACAGCACGCCGAGGTTTACGACATTGGTCGTGGCATTGGCGCGGGCGTCGGTGTGGCCCGCAAGCAGCGCCACGGCGAGCGCGGCACCGCTCAGGTACGGCATGAACCCTTTGGCTTGTTTCATCGTTTCCTCTCCTTTGGATGATCAGGGTGGCTCTTATGATGGAACGGCTTCGATTTCCTGGGTGCGGTGGCAGGCGCTTTCGCCGCCGCGATGCGGGGTGAGCACGGGCACTTCGTTGCTGCAGCGATCAATCGCGAACGGGCAGCGCGGATGGAAGCGGCAGCCGGACGGCGGGTGCGCCGGATCGCCGATTTCGCCGGAGAGTTTGGGCGCGTCCTTGCGGGCCCCGGCCTGCAGCGAGGGCACGGCTTCGATCAACGCCCGTGAATAGGGGTGCGAGGGCTGTCCGATGACGCGTGTGGCCGGCCCGAGTTCGACAAGCCTGCCCAGGTAGAGAACGGCGACCGATGTCGCGAGTTGTGCAACTGCGCCCATGTCATGCGAGATCAGAAGGTAGGTGAGTTGCTCGGATTCCTTCAACCGGTCCAGAAGCAGCAGGACTTCGTTGCGCACCGACACATCCAGCGCGGACACGGCTTCGTCGAGGATGATGAGCTTCGGGCGCGCCACCAGTGCGCGGGCAATCGTCACCCGCTGGCGCTGCCCCCCGGAGAGCTGTTGCGGCAGGCGGTCCATGTGCCGCGCGTTGAGTCCGACGCGGCCGAGGTAGTCAGCGGCGATGTCGCGTTGTACGGCGCGCTTGAGGCGTTCGCGTAATCGCGGCTCGACGATGCTCTGCCACACCGGCCAGCGCGGATTGAGCGCCGAGGTCGGGTCCTGGAACACGATCTGCACACCGTGGCGACCGGCTTCCGCTGCGCGGTCGCCCTTGCCGGCGAGTTCCGCGCCATCGAGCCGGATGGATCCCGATTCAACCGGCCCGAGCCCGGCAATGGCGCGGGCAATCGTGGATTTTCCCGATCCGGATTCGCCGATCAGGGCCAGTGTGCTGCCGCGAGCGATGGAGAAGGACACACCGGCGACGGCCTGCACCGGAGTGCGAGTCAGGCCGCGGTAGATGACACTCAGTTGCTTGACATCGAGAAGCGTGTCCGTTGCCGCGTGCGTCGCTGCATGGTCGGGCATGGGCATGCGGGCATTCATGACGTCACCCTCTCGGCTACCGCAGCGGCTTCCGAACCTGCATCGGAACCAGCGCGCCAGCAACGAACGGCGCGATCCGTTGTCGATGCAATCGACTGGAGGCGCTCACAGCCATCGGCTGCTATCGTGCAGCGCGGCTGGAAACGGCAGCCCGCGGGCCAGTTGCCGGGCATGGGTGGCGTGCCGGGGATTCCGCCGCGCAGCACGCCGATCTGCGTCAGGTCCGGCACGCAGCGCACCAGCCCCTGCGTGTAGGGATGCAGCGGCGCCTGCAGCAGCGCATCAGCCGTGCCCACTTCGACCAGTTCGCCGGCATAGGCGACGGCGATGCGATGGCACAGGCGCGCCACCAGGCCCAGGTCGTGACTGATGAAGAGGACGGCGATGCCGTGTTCACGGCTGAGCTTCTCCAGCAGCCGCACGATTTCGTCCTGGGTAGTGACGTCGAGGGAAGTGGTGGGCTCGTCGGCCAGCAGCAATCGTGCACCGCCTGCCAGGGCCATGGCGATCATGACGCGCTGGCACATGCCACCGGAGAACTGGTGCGGGTAGAAGCCAAGCCGAGCGCGGGGTTCGGGGATGCCGACCATGTCGAGCAGCTCGACGGCACGATCGCGTGCCCTTCCGCGGGAGAACTGATGGTGTGCCCTGATCGCCGAGACGAGTTGCGCACCGATCGTGAATGTCGGATTGAGTGCGGCGACCGGTTCCTGGAATACCATGCCGATGCGGCTGCCGCGCAGCTTGCGCATGTCCCGCTCGGGGAGCGACAGCAGGTCCGCGCCGTCGAACATCACACGGCCCGTGGCCTCGATGGCCGGGGGCAGCAGGCGCATCGCGGCCAGCGCGGTCAGTGTCTTGCCGCTGCCGCTTTCGCCGACGAGGCCGAAGATTTCTCCACTGCGGATTTCAAAGGACACGCCTGACAGCAGCGGTGCACCACCACGGTCCGCGGTGAGTTTCAGGCAGAGGTTCTCGACGCTGAGCACAGGTGTGATCATTGCAGTCAGCGCCGCGTGTCCGCCTGGAAATACAAAGCCGGTTGCATGGCCATGCCATCGGGTGCCGGTGTGATCATTGTTTTCACCATTGGTGCAACTGCGGCAACCACTGCGTACTTCACGCGCTCTCCCCTTCACGTTCGTACCGAGCCGGAATATTAGTGCGGAACGCATGCCCTCGCTTGGGAATTCAGGCGTGTTTGGTTATGCGTTCGTTGCTGCGCCGCACATAAATTTGGAGCGCTGCAAACGGCATGAACAAAAGCCTGGAAATAAAAAAGGGGCCGAAGCCCCTTTTTTATTTCACGCCGTTATTCCATACGGCGAAATGAACCGCCATGTCGTCTATGCTGCCTTTGCTGCCAACGCCGCGCCACGTCCTGCGATGCGGCCGAACACTGCACCCGAAACGAGGCCGGTGCCGCTGCCATAGTTGAAGTAGAACAGGCCGCCGACCATTTCGCCTGCGCAGTACAGGCCGGGAATCTTGTTCAGGTGCACGTTCAGCACCTGGCCCGTTTCACGGTCGATGCGCAGGCCGCCGAACGTGAACGTGATGCCGCAGGTCGTGGCATAGGCGTCAAAGGGCGCGGTATCCAGCTTCTGCGCCCAGTTCGTCTTGGGCGGTTCGATGCCCACGGTGCCCTTGCCGTCCTTGATCGTGTGTTCGAACTTGACGTCATCCTTTACCGCGGCGTTGTATTCCTTCACGGTCTTGAGGAAGCCCTGGGGATCGACCCCTTCCATTTTCTGCGCCAGTTCCTCCAGCGTGTTGGCGCTGAATTTGGTCATGTACTTGATGCGGTATTCGGAGCGCAGCAGCTTCGATACCTTGGCGTCGAACACCTGGTAGGCGAACTGGCCGGGCTGCTTGAGCACTTCACCGCCGTACTTCGCATAGGTGAAGGAGTGGAAATCCGCGCCTTCATCGACAAAGCGCTTGCCCTGCGAGTTGATCAGCAGGCCGAAGATGTAGCTGTGCTTCTGGTATTGGTCGCCGATCGCGATGTCGCCGAACTCGGGGGCGTTGCGGTCCCAGCCCGTGGCGTGGCAGCCGGACCAGTTGCCGTAGGGCGCGGCACCGACGTTGAGTGCCATCTTCAGGCCGTCACCCTGGTTGAAGCGGCTGCCGCGCACTTTCGCCAGTTCCCAGCCGGGGCCGAGGTAGCGGGCGCGCATTTCCGGATTCGCCTCGAAACCGCCGCAGGCGAGGATCACCGCCTTCGCATGCAGGTCCACAACCTTGCCCTTTTGCTGGGCGCGCACGCCGCTGACCTTTTCGCCGTCGTACAGCAGTTCGATGGCGCGGGTTTCATAGGACACGGGAATTCCGGTTTTCTTCGCTGTTGCGTCCAGCATCTGCACCAGGCCGGCGCCGCCGCCC